>SCUH01000165.1 GCA_004298295.1 Betaproteobacteria bacterium
CGGCGTCAGGCTCTTGATCTCGTAGCGCAGCACCTTGATGCCCCAGTTGCGGCCCGCCTCGTCGAGCGCCGCGACGATGTGGCGGTTGATGTCCTCGCGCGACTCGAAGGTCTTGTCGAGCTCCATCTTGCCGATCACGCTTCTGAGCGTGGTCTGCGCCAGCTGCGTGATCGCCGCGACATAGTTCGCCGAGCCATAGGAGGCGAGCCGCGGATCCGTCACCTGGTAGTAGAGCACGCCGTCCACCGCGAGCTGCGTGTTGTCCCTCGTGATGCAGACCTGCTCGGGCACGTCGAGCGGCACTTCCTTCAGCGAATGGATGTAGGCGACCCGGTCCATGAAGGGAATGATGATGTTCAGGCCGGGCTCGAGCGCAGCGTGAAACTTTCCCAGGCGCTCGATCACGTAGGCGAACTGCTGCGGCACGATCCGCACGCCTTCGACGACGAAGGCGACGATCACCGCGATGAAGAAGATCCAAACCGCATAGCGTTCGGTGGCCGGAATGAACGCCGCGGCAATCGACACGGCAAGCGCGATCAGCAGCTTCGTGAACATCGGTATCCTCCTCAGGATGTCCCGGCTAGCCGGGGTGTCTGGCGCTGACTTTGAGCGTGTTGCCATGGGCACTGAGCACGTAGACCACCGCCCCCGGCTCGGGCACATCGTCGCCCGCGATGCGGGCTTCCCAGGAGGCGCCGCGGTAGCGCACGCGGGCCAGGCGCGCGCCCTGGTCGATCCAGGTTTCGAAGCTCGCCGGCTGGCCGGCATCCACCGGCGCCATCTGCGTCGAGGCGTTGCGCGCGCGATAGGCGTGCACCCCGAAGCAGCCGGCCACCGCAACCGCCCCCGCGACCATCGCCTGCGCCGGAAACTCGAGTCCGAAATACGCCGCGACCGCGGCACCGAACGCCGCGATGCCGAGCATGAGCAGGTAGAAGGTGCCGGTGAGCAGTTCCACGATGACCAGCGTCAGGCCGAGGATTGCCCAGGCGAGATCCTGTTCCATGGCGGCTAATGTGGCATGCCCGCGGCGACGATGCAACCGCAGGGGGCCGCGGCTCGTACTATCATCGCTGTCATGGCCGCTGCCGCCTTTGACGCGCTCGCCGCAGAACTGATCGCGCTGCATGACGCACCGTGCGAAGTGCCGCCCTTCAGCGAGCGCTTCCCGCAGCTCACGCCGGAGTCCGGCTATCGCGCGGCACGCCACCTGCACGCCCACCGCCTGGCGCAAGGCTGGCGACCGCGCGGGCGCAAGATCGGCTTCACCAACCGCACGCTTTGGCCACGCTACGGCGTGTTCGAGCCGATGTGGGGTTGGGTCTACGAGCAGACGCTGGTTTTCGCGCACGACGGGCGCGCGCGCGTGCCGCTCGATGGCTTGGTGCAGCCGCGCATCGAGCCCGAGATCGCCTTCAAGCTGAAGGCGGCCCCGCCGCGCACGCGCGATCCCGGGCAGCTGCTCGCTGCCATCGAATGCGTGGTGCATTCGGTGGAGATCGTGCAGTGCCATCACCCGGACTGGAAGGTCACGCTCGCCGACTGCTGTGCCGCCAATGGCCTGCATGGACGGCTGATCGTCGGCACGCCGGTGCGGGTCGAGGAGCTTGCAGGCCTGGCGGCTGCACTCCCTGCCGCTGCAGTGACGCTGAAGAAAGGCGACGCCACTATCGATCACGGCGTCGGCGCGAACGTCCTCGACAGCCCGCTCATGGCGCTCGCTTTTCTGGTTGAAGTGCTCGCCCGTCAGCCCGATGCGCCGCCACTCGCCGCCGGCGAGATCGTCAGCACCGGTACGCTGACGGACGCGCACCCGGTCAAGCCAGGCGAAACCTGGAGCACCTCCTTCACCGGTTTGCCATTGCCTGGCCTCGCCCTCGAATTCGCGTGAAACGGCCGCTCGAGGGCATCACGGTGGTTTCGCTCGAGCAGGTGATCGCCGGGCCGTTCTGCACGCGACAGCTCGCCGAACTGGGGGCGCGCGTCATCAAGATCGAGCGGCCGGGCACCGGCGACGCCGCGCGCGGCTACGACCGCAGCGTCAAGGGCCTGTCATCGCACTTCGTCTGGGTGAACCGTTCGAAGGAGAGTCTTGCGCTCGACGTCAAGCACCCGGCCGCGAGGGAGATCCTCGCGAAGCTCGTCGCGCGCGCCGACGTCTTCGTGCAGAACCTCGCGCCGGGCGCCGCGGACCGGCTCGGCCTGGGCGCCGCCGAGCTGCGCGCGCGCCATCCGCGCCTCGTCTGGTGCGGGATTTCGGGGTACGGCCCTGCTGGACCATACGCTGAGAAAAAGGCCTATGACCTGCTCGTGCAGTGCGAAACAGGCCTCCTGTCGGTCACGGGCACCGCCGATTCCCCTTCGAAGGCCGGCATTCCGGTGGCGGACATTGCAGCCGGGATGTATGCCTTGTCATCCATCCTTGCGGCGCTGTTGCGGCGCGAGCGCGAGGGTTGCGGCGCGACGCTCGACATCACGATGTTCGAGTCGCTCGGCGAATGGATGGGTTTCCCGGCGTATTTCACGGCCTATGGCGGTACGCCGCCGCCGCGCTCAGGCGCATCCCACGCCACGATCGCGCCCTACGGGCCGTACCGTACCGGCGATGGTCACGAGGTCTTTCTCGGGGTGCAGAACGACCGCGAGTTCGCGCGCTTCTGCGAAATCGTGCTGGGCAAGCCGGAACTCGCCGCCGAGGCGCGCTTCGCCGGCGGGCCGGCGCGCAACAGCCACCGCACCGAGCTGCGCGCGGCGATCGAGGCCGTTTTCACCCGCCTCACCGCAGCGCAAGTCGTGGAGCGCTTGGAGCGCGCTGAGATTGCCAACGCGCACCTCAACACGATGCAGGAATTCTGGGACCATGAACAGCTGCGCGCGCGCGACCGCTGGCGCGAAGTCGACTCCCCCGCCGGCACCCTGCGGGCAACGAAGCCGCCATTCAACCTCGATGGCTTCGAGCCACGCATGGACGCAATACCGGCGCTCGGCGGGCACAGCCGCGCCATCCTCGCCGAAATCGGCGCCAGCGGCGCGGAGATCGAGCGCCTCGCGGCCGACGGCGTGATCCAGGTCTAGAGCGCCGGACCCTCGATCAGTCCTTGCGCGCCTCGATCTTCGCCGCGCGCGCCAGGTCCCGGTGCACGCGCGCCACGCGCTCCACCTCGCCGCGCGCCGGGAAACGCTCGTAGAAGCCTTCCTCCCGGAACATCTCGGCCATCTCGGTCCAAGGCGCCAGACGCTGCGTCCAGCGCCCCTCCCGCCCCTCCTCCGGCCCGGTGTCCTCCCGCGCGAGATCCGCGCACACCCGGATCAGCGCCTTGATCGTGACAGGCTTGGTGACCATGTAGGCTTCGTTGCCCCACAGCTCGTCGCCGAAGGCGCCGCGTGCCGCCCTGAGGAAGTCGCGCACCACGGCGTAGTACCTCGGCACCTCCTTGGTGCTGCCGCCGGCGAGCTGGATCGAGCGCCAGCGCCCGCGCACCCAGCGGTGCAGCTCGTTGAACAGTTCCGCCTGCAGCACCCACTTGTCGCGCTGGCTGCGGCCGCCCAGGCGATTGATGCGGTAGCGCAGCGGGCTGTCGCCCTCGCCGTAGAGCCGCTCGACCAGGCGCGCGGCGAACTTGCGGTCCGGCGCCGCCCAGGAGACGCGCTCGTAAAGGTCGATCAGGTGGCTCTTGTTAATGCGCGTCGGCGTCGAATTGATGATGACGAACATCTCGGCCGCGAAGTCCTCCGCGCGGCCGTCGAAGACCATGCAGGGCACGCTGATCGTGCCGGCGTCGTTCGGCCGCTCCTGCATGTAAAAGTGCAGCGCCGCCAGCCGGTGCTGGCCGTCGATGATGAGGAACTTGCTCTCGGGCTCGCTCAACGAACCCACGCCGTCGCCGCTGGCGCGGAACGTCAGCTTTTCCGACGTATAGAGCAGGATCGTGCCGGGAATCGCCGGCTGAGTGACCGCGGTCTCGTAGAAATTGGTGAGCTGCCGCACCTTGGCGCGCGACAGGCCGCGCTGGAATGCCCGGTCGGTACGCTCGATGCGGGAAATGAACTGCGCGATGTCGTCGTCGCGCGCCACATGCGAGGCCGGAATCTGTTCGTGTTCGCCGTAGAAGCGGCTGATGAAACGCACCCGGCCGAGCAGGTCCTTGGCCCGGTAGCTGACAAAATAGAAAATCCCGTCCTTCTGGCGGATCTGCGTGGCTTGCACGGCCAACCCCTTTCGACCCCCGCCCCACGGCGAGCGACTCGGGGCAAATATACCCGACCCGGCGATTTCAGGCAGGAAAAGGGG
>SCUH01000166.1 GCA_004298295.1 Betaproteobacteria bacterium
TCGAACAGGTCCCCCGCGTACAGGCTGTGCACCAGGTGCGCGATCACCTCGGTGTCGGTCTGGCTCTCGAACGCGTAGCCCTGCGCCTTCAACTCGGCGCGCAGTTCCTCGTAGTTCTCGATGATGCCGTTGTGCACCAGGGCGATCTCGTCGCGCGAGAACATGGGATGCGCATTGCGCGTCAGGGGCGCGCCGTGCGTCGCCCAGCGGGTGTGCGCGATGCCGGTTTCCGCGGCAAGCGCTTGGGAGGTGACCTGCCCGGCAAGATCGGCGACGCGCGCCACGCTGCGCACGCGTGCCAGCGTCCCCTCGCGCAGCGCCGCGACGCCGCAGGAATCGTAGCCCCGGTACTCGAGCCGCCGCAGTCCCTCGATCAGGACCGGAACGATGTCGCGCCGCGCTGCGGCGCCCACGATGCCGCACATGGCCTCAGCCCTTCTTCGGCGGTTTCCAGCGTGGCACCGTCGTCTGCCGGGCGCGCGCCACGGTGAGTTCCCCGGCCGGCGTGTCCTTGCTGATGGTCGAGCCCGCGCCGATGTAGGAACCTTTCGCCAGCCGCACCGGTGCCACCAGCGTCGCATCGGAGCCGATGAAACAGTCGTCTTCGATCACGGTGCGGTGCTTGTTGGCGCCGTCGTAGTTGCAGGTGATGGTGCCGGCGCCGATGTTGACCCGGCTGCCGACTTCTGCGTCGCCGATGTACGCAAGGTGGTTCGCCTTGGAGCCGGCGCCGAAGCGGCTCGCCTTCACTTCGACGAAATTGCCGATGTGCACCTCCTCCGCCAGGCTCGCGCCCGGCCGCAGGCGCGCATACGGCCCGATGCGGCAGCGCGCGCCGACCTCGGCATTCTCCAGGAGCGAAAACGCATGGATCTCGCTGCCCGCGGCGACCGCAACGTCGCGCAGCACGCAGTTCGGCCCGATCCTCACGCCATCGCCCAGCCGCACCGCGCCCTCGAACACGCAGTTGACGTCGATCGACACGTCGCGCCCGCACTCGAGACGGCCGCGCACGTCGATGCGCCACAAGTCGGCCAGTGCCACACCGGCCTCCAGCAGCCGCTTGGCGCCCGCGTTCTGGTAGGCGCGCTCGAGGAGCGCCAGGTCGTGGCGCGAATTGACGCCCGAGACCTCGTACCAGTCGCCGGCCTTGACCGCGCTCACCACGGCGCCTTCGGCGACCGCATGCGCCACGACGTCGGGAAGGTAATACTCCTGCTGCGCGTTGCGGTTCTCGAGTTTCGCGAGCCACGCCTTCAGCTGCGAAGCGCCCGCTGCGAGAAAGCCGACGTTCACCTCGCGGATCGCGAGCTCCGCGTCGGTCGCGTCCTGATGCTCGACGATGCGTTCGACGCGGCCGCCGGAGGAGCGCACGATGCGGCCGTAGCCCGCGGGATCGGGAGCCTCCGCCGTCAGGATCGCGAGCCCGCCGCGCGCAGCGTCGGCCAGGCGCCGCAACGTGTCGGCGTGTACCAGCGGCACGTCGCCGTAGAGCACGAGCACTTCCGCGCCGGGGTCGATGCGCGGCAGCGCCTGCATCACCGCGTGCCCGGTGCCGAGTTGCTCGGCCTGTTCCACCCATTCGATGCGGGTGCCCGCAAACGCGGCGCGCACCTCGCTGCCACCGTGCCCGTGCACGACCACGATGCGTCGCGGCGCGAGCGCCTGCGCCGCTGCGAGCACGTGCGCGAGCAGCGGTCGTCCGGCGAGTCGATGCAGCACCTTGGGCAGCGTCGAGTGCATGCGCTTGCCCTGCCCGGCCGCGAGTACGATGACTTCCAGGGACATGACGTATCGTGTTGATTTTAGCTTAATATCTTCCGCG
>SCUH01000167.1 GCA_004298295.1 Betaproteobacteria bacterium
CACAGGCTCGTCACCGGCACCAGCACCTTGAGCCGGAAGCTCTGCCGGCCCTTGAGGATCTCGCCGGTGAAGGTGACCTCGTAATCCATGAGGCTCCTGACGCCCGAGACCGGCGCCGTCTTCTCGATGAAATACGGGAACGACATCTCGATGCGTCCTTCTTCGGCTTCGAGCCGCTGCACCATCTCGCGCAGCATCCGCTGGAACGTGTCGACCGTGATCTCGCGTTCGTGCGCGCACAGGATCTCGACGAAGCGCGACATGTGCGTGCCCTTGAAGTGGTGCGGCAGCCCCACGTACATGTTGAAGCTGGCGATGGTGTGCTGCGCGCGTCCCGAGCGCTCCTGGATGCGCATCGGGTGGCGGATCGCCTTGACGCCGACCTGGTCGATGGCGAGCTTGCGCGAGTCGGGCGCGCTCTGGACGTCCGGGATGTTGTGCAGGTCCTTCGCTTTCATGAGCGCGATTATATCGTCCGGCCCCATCACCCGGGCCCCGCGGCGCGGATCGAGCGCTCGATGCCGGCCGCATCGAGCCCGACCGAGGCGAGCAGTTTCGCCGGGTCGCCGTGGTCGATGAACCGGTCCGGCAGCCCGAGCAGCAGGACGCGGTGCTCCCGCCCGAGCGCGGCCAGCGCTTCGCACACCGCGCTGCCCGCGCCGCCCATGATCTGGTGCTCTTCCACGGTCACCAGCAGCGCGTGCGTGGCGGCGAGCTGCTTCACGAGATCGACATCCAGCGGCTTCACGAAACGCATGTTGGCGACGGTCGCGTCGAGCGCCTCGGCCGCCCGCAGCGCCGGCGCGAGCATCGAACCGAACGCCAGGATCGCGATGCCGTGGTCCCTGCGCGCGCCTTGGCGCCGGATTTCGCCGCGCCCCAGCGGCAGCGCGCGCATTTCGCGCTCCACCGCGACGCCGCCGCCGCTGCCGCGCGGATAGCGCACCGCGGCGGGTCCGTTCAGCTGCAGGCCGGTGTAGAGCATCTGGCGGCATTCGTTTTCGTCCGCCGGCGCCATCAGCGTGAGGTTGGGCACGGTGCGCAGGTAGGCGTAATCGAAGGCGCCGTTGTGGGTTGCGCCGTCGCCGCCCACCAGCCCGCCGCGGTCGAGCGCGAACAGCACCGGCAGGTTCTGGATCGCGACGTCGTGGATCATCTGGTCGTAGCCGCGCTGCAGGAACGTCGAGTAGATCGCCACCACGGGCTTGAGGCCCTCGCAGGCAAGCCCGGCGGCGAAGGTCACGGCGTGCTGCTCGGCGATCGCGACGTCGAAATAACGCTCGGGAAATTCCTCGGAGAAGCGCACCAGCCCCGAGCCCTCGCGCATCGCGGGCGTGATCGCCACCAGCCGCGGCTCGAGCCGCGCCATGTCGCACAGCCAGTCGCCGAAGATCTGCGAGTACGTCGGCTTGCCGCCCGCGGTTTTCTTCAGTCCTTCCTGCGGATCGAACTTGCCCGGACCGTGATAGGCGATCGGGTCGTCTTCGGCGAGCTTGTAGCCCTGGCCCTTGCGCGTGACGATGTGCAGGAACTGCGGCCCGGAGAGCTTGCGGATGTTGGTGAGCGTCGGAATCAGCGCGTCCAGGTCGTGGCCGTCGATCGGGCCGATGTAGTTGAAGCCGAATTCCTCGAACAGCGTGCCCGGCGTCACCATGCCCTTGACGTGTTCCTCGGCGCGGCGCGCGAACTCCCACATCGCCGGCACGCGCTTGAGCAGGTGCTCGCTCGCGCGCCGCGCGGTGGTGTACATGCGGCCCGAGAGCAGGCGCGCCAGGTAGTTGGTGAGCGCGCCCACCGGCGGCGAAATCGACATCTCGTTGTCGTTCAGGATGACCAGCAGATCGGCGTCGCTCGCGCCGGCGTTGTTGAGGGCCTCGAACGCCATGCCGGCGGACATCGCGCCGTCGCCGATCACCGCGATGCAGCGGCGCGACTCGCCTTTCAGCCGGGCGGCGCTCGCCATGCCGAGCGCGGCCGAAATCGAGGTCGACGAATGCGCCGTGCCGAAGGTGTCGTAGACCGACTCCGAGCGCCGCGGAAAGCCCGAAATGCCGCCGAGCTGGCGCAGTCCCGCCATGCCCTCGCGCCGCCCGGTGAGGATCTTGTGCGGATAGGTCTGGTGGCCGACGTCCCAGACGATCCGGTCCTCCGGCGTGTCGAAGACGTAATGCAGCGCGATGGTGAGCTCCACCGTGCCGAGATTGGACGACAGGTGCCCTCCGGTCTGCGACACCGACTCGAGCACGTACGCGCGCAGCTCTTCAGCCAGCTGCGGCAGGAGCTTGCGCTCCAGGCGCCTCAGGTCCGCCGGATCGTTGACCGTCTTGAGCAGCTCGTACATCGCCGGATTGTAGCCTTCGGCCTGCGGTGTCATCGCGCCCGGTACCGCCGCCGTGCCGTCCATCGCGCTCATGGTTTTCAGAATTTCCTCAGGACGATGAAATCCGCCAGCTCGCGCAGCCGCCGCGCGCGTTCGCCCAGCGGCGCGAGCGCGGCGTGCGCATCCTGCCGCAGCTCTTCCGCGAACTCGCGCGCATGGCCCACCCCGAGCGCCGAGACGTAGGTCGGCTTGCCCTGCTTCGAATCCTTGCCCGCGGTCTTGCCGAGCGTCGCCGTGCTCGCTTCGGCATCGAGCACGTCGTCGACCACCTGGAATGCAAGTCCCACGCGCTTCGCGTAGTGGTCGAGCCCCGCGCGCTCGGCGGCAGCGAGCGGGCGGCCGCAGCCGGCGCCGAGCATCACGGCGGCGCGGATCAGCGCCCCGGTCTTGCGAATGTGCATCGCCTCCAGCTCCGGCGCCGCCAGCACCTTCCCGGTGGCCTCGAGGTCGATACTCTGGCCGCCCGCCATGCCGCGCGATCCGGCGGCCAGCGCGAGCGTGGCTACCATCTCGAGCTGCGTCGCGGGCGCCTCCGCCAGCCGGTGCTCGGCGAGCAGCTGAAAAGCGAGCGCCTGCAGCGCATCGCCGGCGAGCAGCGCCGTGGCCTCGTCGAATTCGACGTGCACCGTCGGCTTGCCGCGCCGGAGGATGTCGTTGTCCATGCACGGCAGGTCGTCGTGCGCGAGCGAGTAGGCGTGAATCATCTCGACCGCCGCGGCGGCGATATCGAGCCGCTCGGCGCTCGCGCAGCTCGCCTCGCCCGCAGCGAAGCACAGCAGCGGTCGCACCCGCTTGCCGCCTTCGAGCGTGGCATAGCGCATCGCCGCATGCAGCCGCGCCGGCGCCACGCCCGCGCCGGGCAGCAGGCGCGTCAGCACGTCTTCCATGCGCGCCTGGATCGCCCCCATCCAGGCGGCGAATTCACTCTCCATCGTCTGCGTCGGCCGCCGAGGCGGCGGCGAGCGGCTTGAGCACCTCGCCCTCGAGCACCTGGATCTGCTGCTGCGCAGCCTCCAGCCGGTGCTGACAGAACTTCGCCAGCTCCAGGCCGCGCTTGTGCGCCGCGAGCGCCTGCTCGAGCGACAGCTCGCCGCCTTCCATGCGCGCGACCACCTTCTCGAGCTCGGCCAGCGCTTTCTCGAACGTCAGCTCGCTGCCCGCGTCGGCGGCGGCGCCTTGCCGCGAACTCTTGCTCATGCAGGAACCTTTCCGGGAATCGGCTGGCGGGGAAATCGGAGCGTCAGGTAAAATCTCAAGCATTTTAAGCCCTTACGGCCTACTTGGCATCGCCCATGTCTGAGCTCGCCACCCCGCGCCAGCTGGCGCCCGCGCACTGCCAGCTGCCCGTTTCCTGGTATTTCGACGCCGAGATCCACGCGCTCGAGAAAAAGCTCCTGTTCGATGCCGGGCCGCAATACGTCGGTCACGAACTCATGGTGCCGGGTGTCGGCGACTATCAGACGCTGGCGTGGATGGACCATGCCCGGATGCTGGTGCGCAGCGAATCCGGGATCGAGTTGCTGTCCAACGTCTGCCGCCACCGCCAGGCGCTGATGCTCGAAGGCAAGGGCAAGGCGCAGAACTTCGTCTGTCCGCTGCACCGCTGGACCTACGATCTGAAAGGCGAGCTGCTCGGCGCGCCGCACTTTCCCGAAAGCCCGTGCGTGCGGCTGCCGTCGACGCCGCTCAAGGCCTGGAACGGGCTGCTGTTTGCGGGGCCGCGCGATCCGCAGGCCGACCTCGCGGAGCTGCCCGTAGCGGCCGATTTCGATTTTTCCGGCTACGTGCTCGACCGCGTGGTGAGCGACGAATATCCATTCAACTGGAAGACCTTCCTCGAGGTCTATCTCGAGCTGTATCACGTCGAGCCGTTCCATCCGGGGCTTTCGAATTTCGCCGACTGCGGCAATTTCCGCTACGCCTGGGGACCGGAATGGTCGGTGCAGATCGTCGCGCCGAAGCACGGTCTGCAAGAACCCGGATCTCCGGTGTACCGCCGCTGGCACGACGCCTGCCTCGCGCAGCTCGCGGGCCGCGCGCCCAAGCATGGCGCGCTGTGGATGACCTACTACCCCAACGTGATGCTCGAGTGGTACGAGAATGTGCTGGTGGTGTCGCAGGCGGTCCCGCGCGGGCCGCAGCGCACGATCAACGTGGTCGAGTTCTATTACCCCGAGGAAATCGCGCTGTTCGAGCGTGAGTTCGTCGATGCTCAGCAGGCGGCCTACCTGGAAACCGCGGTGGAAGACGGCCACCTCTGCGAGCGCATGGAGCGCGGCCGGCGCGCGCTCTGCGAACAGGGGCTGGACGACGCGGGGCCGTACCAGTCGCCCATGGAAGACGCGGAACTGCACTTCCACGAGTGGCTGCGCTCGAAGCTGGGACGTTGAAAGCGCTCGTCTCGACCGCAGAGCTGGCTCGCCATGGCGATTGGCGCGTCTTCGATTGCCGTCACGACCTGGGCAATCCCGCGCTCGGCGAGCAGCAGTACGCGCGGGCGCATATTCCCGGCGCGCTGTTCGCGCACCTCGATCGCGATCTCTCCGCGCCCAAGAGCGGAACGAACGGCCGGCACCCGCTGCCCGCACCCGGGGTCATCGCGGCCTGGCTCGGCCAGCAGGGCTTGAAGCGCGGCGACATCGTGGTCGCCTACGACGCCGGCAACGGCACCATGGCGGCGCGCCTGTGGTGGACGCTGCGCTGGCTCGGACACGACGCGGTCGCGGTGCTCGACGGCGGCTATGCCAAATGGGTCGAGGAAGAACGCCCCGTGACCGACCGGGTCCCGGCGTTTGCGCCGACCGCGTACCCAGCGCAACCGCAGGTTTCGCAGGCGGTCGATGCGCCCTTGGTCGAACGTCATCTCGGCGCAAGCGACCTGCTGCTCGTCGATGCGCGCGCGGCGGCGCGCTTTCGCGGCGAGGCCGAGCCGATCGACCCCGTCGCCGGCCGCATTCCGGGTTCGAAAAACCGCTTCTGCGGCGAAAACCTGACGCCGGAGGGCTGCTTCAAGAGCGCGGCGGCGCTGCGCCGCGAGTTCGGCGCGCTGCTCGGCGATCGCGCGCCCGGCGAGGTCGTGCATTACTGCGGCTCGGGCGTGGCCGCCTGCCACAACGCGCTCGCGATGGAGGTCGCGGGCTTTCCCGGCTCGCGCGTCTACGTCGGCTCGTGGAGCGAGTGGATCGCGGACGCGCGCAGGCCGCGCGCGAAGGGCCCGGAATAGGCGCCGACGCCCTCCTCGTCGTTCATTTCCTCATCGCCGCGTTCATCGTCGGCGGTCTGGTGCTGGTGTGGCTCGGCGCGGCGCTCGACTGGCGCTGGGTGCGCAATCCCTGGTTTCGCTACGCGCATCTCGCTGCCATCGCCTTCGTCGCTGCCGAGGCGGTGCTCGGCTACGCCTGTCCGCTCACCGTGTGGGAAGACCTGTTGCGCGGTGGCGTGAGACCCGAATCGTTCATTGGGCGCTGGGTGTATCGGCTGCTCTATTACCAGGCGCCCGAGTGGCTGTTCACCGCGCTCTACGTGCTGTGGGGGTTCGCCACGCTCCTCACGCTGCGACTCGTGCCGCCCAGGCGAAAAGCTGCCTGAACACCTCTTCCCGGATCTCGCGGCGCGACAGCACCAGGTCGTGCAATGCGCCCGGGAACTGCAGCACCGTGACCTCGCGCCCGAGCGTGCGCGACCAGCGCGCGATGTGCCGCCAGTCCAGGATGATGTCGGCCTCGTCGGAATGCATCGCGAGCACCGGACACTGCA
>SCUH01000168.1 GCA_004298295.1 Betaproteobacteria bacterium
CTGTGCGTGTCGTGCAAAGGCTGCAAGCGCGAATGCCCCACGGGCGTCGACATGGCGCGCATGAAGATCGAATACCTGGCGCAGTACCGCGCGCGTCACGCGCCATCGCTGCGCGAGCGCCTGATCGCCTGGCTGCCGCGCTACGCGCCGCTCGCCGCGCGGCTCGCGCCGCTTGCGAACCTGGGCACGTCGCTCGCGCGCGGGAGGCTCGGTTTCTCCACGCGCCGCGCGCTGCCGCGCTGGCGCAGCGACGTTTTTTCCGCCACTGCGGCACCCGACGCAGACGTGGTGCTCTTCGTCGACACCTTCACGCGCTATTTCGAGCCGGAGAACGCGCGCGCGGCGATCAAGGTGCTCGAGGCGGCGGGATACAAGGTCCACGCAACCGAGGGTCTGTGCTGCGGCAGGACCTTCCTTTCCGCGGGACTCGTCGAACAGGCGCGGACCGAGGCGCGGCGCATGGCGATGGCTCTCCAGCCCTTCGTTGCGCGCGGCGTCCCGGTGGTCGGACTGGAGCCGTCGTGCCTGTTCAGCCTGCGCGACGAGTTCACCGCGATGTTGCCGGGTGCGGAAACGGATGCACTCGCGCGCCAGGCGGTGTTGCTGGAGGAATTTCTCGCCGCCGAAGCCGACGCCGGGCGCCTGCAACTACGCCTCAAGCCGCTCGCCGAAGAGGCGCTGCTGCACGGCCATTGCCATCAGAAGGCTTTTGGCGCGATGGGCGCTGCGGAGCGCGCGCTCAGGCTGATCCCGGAATTGAAAATGAGCGTGATCGAGTCGAGTTGCTGCGGCATGGCGGGCAGCTTCGGCTACGAGGCCGAGCACTACGACGTATCGATGAAGATGGCCGAGGCGAACCTGCTGCCCGCGGTGCGCAGCGCGCCGCCCGAGGTGCTGATCATTGCCGACGGCACCAGCTGCCGGCAGCAGATCGCGCACGGCACGGGCCGCGAGGCCCTGCACGTCGCGCGAGTGCTGGAGCGCGCGCTCGCCGACTAGCACCTGGGCAGCCAGCGCAGCAGCCAGTCCTTGGCGCGCAGGCGCGCGTGCTGCGTGGCGATTTTTTCCTCGGGCGACTGGTCGCGGCGAAAATCGAACGCGCGCCGCGCCATCGGATACATCTGCAGCTCGACCGCCACGCCCCGCTCCCACAGGGCGTAGAAGGCGCGCGCGTTGGACAGCCGCCGCAGCTCGAAGTCCTGCTCCCCGATCAGCATGAGAACCGGTGCCTTGATGCTCTGCACCTCGGGCGCGAAGGAATAGATCTGCGCCGGCTCGGCCGCGTTGGGATTCTGGAAATGTCCGTAGTAGGAGACGATGGCGGCGACATCCTTCGGTCGCTTGGCCGCGAGCCGCAGCGCGTAGTACGGTCCGCGCGAAACACCGATGATCCCTACCGGTCCTTTGCACGCATCGGCGCGTTTGAGCAGCGCATCGAGCGCGGCTTCGACATCGCCCTCGGTTTCAGGGTCGTGCGGTACGGGCCAGCGCTCGATCAGCCGTCCTTTCTGCCAATCGGGCGCCGCGACCAGAAACCCCTGCGTCGCGAGTTCCCGCACGTGCGCCCGCTCTTCCTCCTCGTAACCGCGGCGCGCATGAATAAAGAGCAGCGGCGGGAAGGGACCGGCGCCGGATGGGTGTGCCACTTCAACCGGAACCTCGACGCTGCCGTTGCGTACGGTCAGCGATTCCACGGTCTGCGCCATGAGCGAGGCGGAGAAGAGGCACAGGGCTGCAGCACGCAGCGTCTTCATGCCGGTCTGCGGCTCCATACGAACAGCGCGATGCCGGCGACGATCATCGGCAGGCTGAGCCACTGTCCCATCGACAGATCGAGCGCGAGCAGGCCGAGAAAATCGTCCGGTTCGCGCGCGAACTCGGCAAGGAAGCGGAACGCGCCGTATCCAACGAGGAACAGCGCCGAGATCTGGCCGCGCGGCCTGGGCTTTGCCGAAAGCCACCAGAGCAGCGCAAAAAGCGCCAGCCCTTCCAGCGCGAACTGATAAAGCTGCGACGGATGCCGCGGCTGCGGGCCCGCGCCGCGAAACACCATGCCCCAAGGCAGGTCCGTCACCCGCCCCCAGAGCTCGCCGTTGATGAAATTGCCCAGGCGCCCGGCGGCAATGCCGAGCGGCACCAGCGGCGCGAGAAAGTCCATGACGTCGAGCCAGCGCAGGCGCTGGCGGCGCGCAAAGAACGCCATCGCCATCAGCACGCCGAGAAAGCCGCCGTGAAACGACATGCCGCCCTGCCAGATGGCCAGGATCTCGAGCGGATGCGAGCCGTAGTAGGCCGGCTTATAGAACAGCACGTAGCCCAGGCGCCCGCCGAGAATGACGCCGAGAATGGCCGCGAACAGCAGGTCGTCGAACTGCGCGCGGCTGAGCAATGAGCCGCCGGCCCGGTCGCGCGCCTGGATGCGCTTGAGGCCGAGCCACCAGCCTGCGGCAAATCCGGCCAGATACATCAGACCGTACCAGCGTACCGCCAGCGGCCCCAGCGAGAATACGACCGGATCGAAGTTCGGGTGGATGAGCACGGTAAGATGGCATTCTAAACATCGGAGGATCGCAGGCATGGCCTACAACCGCAGGAGCCGCCTCATCACCCAGGGCGTGGCGCGCTCGCCCAACCGCGCGATGCTGCGCGCGGTGGGCTTCAAGGATGACGATTTCGACAAGCCGATCATCGGCGTGGCCAACGGCCATTCGACGCTCAACCCGTGCAATGCCGGCATCCAGCCGCTCGTCGATCGCGCCGTCGCCGCGCTCGAGGCCGCCGGCGCCAAGCCGCAGATGTTCGGCTTTCCGACCGTGACCGACGGCATCGGCATGGGCACCGAGGCGATGAAATATTCGCTGGTGTCGCGCGAAGTCATCGCGGACGCGATCGAAACCTCGGTGAACGGCCAGGCGATGGACGGTGCTCTGGTCGTCGGCGGCTGCGACAAGAACATGCCGGGCGGCATGATCGCCCTCGCGCGCATGAACGTGCCCGGCATCTTCGTCTACGGTGGCACCATCAAGCCGGGCCGGTGGAAGGGGCAGGACCTGACGATCGTCTCGGCCTTCGAGGCGGTCGGCGCGTATGCCGCGCGCAAGATGAGCGCAGAGGACTTTCTCGGGATCGAGAAGAACGCCTGCCCGACGGTCGGTGCCTGCGGCGGCCAGTACACGGCGAACACCATGAGCTCCTCCTTCGAGGCGCTCGGCATGAGCCTGCTCGGTTCCTCGCAGATGGCCGCCCCCGACCCTGAAAAGGCCGATTCGGCAGCGGAGTCGGCGCGCGTGCTGGTCGAGGCGGTGAAGGCGAACCTCAGGCCGCGCGACATCGTCACGCGCAAGTCGATCGAGAACGCGGTCGCGCTCGTGATGGCGACCGGCGGCTCGACCAACGCGGTGCTGCACTACCTCGCCATCGCGCACGCGGCCGGCGTGCGCTGGAGGATCGACGATTTCGAGCGCGTGCGCAGGAAAGTCCCGGTGCTGTGCGACCTCAAGCCTTCCGGACGCTACGTGGCGGTGGACTTCCACCGCGCCGGCGGCGTGCCGCAGGTGCTCAAGATCCTGCTCGAGCATGGCGTGCTGCACGGCGAGTGCATGACGATTCACGGCAAGACGATGGCCGAGATGCTGCAGGACGTGCCTGCCGAACCGCGCAGCGATCAGGAAGTGATCCGGCCGTGGTCGAAACCGATGTATCGCCAGGGGCACCTCGCGATCCTCAAGGGCAATCTCGCGACCGAGGGCTGCGTGGCGAAAATCACCGGGCTGAAGAACACTTCGATCACCGGGCCCGCTCGCGTGTTCGATTCGGAGAACGCGTGCATGAAAGCCATCATGGCGAAGCGGATCCGTCCCGGCGACGTGATCGTGATCCGCTACGAGGGACCCAGGGGCGGCCCGGGAATGCAGGAAATGCTGGCGCCGACCTCGGCGCTGATCGGCCAGGGCCTGGGTGAATCGGTCGGCCTGCTGACCGACGGGCGCTTCTCCGGCGGCACCTGGGGGATGGTGGTCGGGCATGTCGCGCCCGAAGCGTATGTCGGCGGCACGATCGCGCTGGTGAAGGAGGGCGACTCGATCACGATCGACGCGAAGAAGCGCCTCATCCAGCTCAACGTGCCGGCGAAGGAGCTCGCCGCACGCCGCAGGAAGTGGCGCGCTCCCAAGCAGCGCTATACCCGCGGCTTGCTGGCGAAGTACATGAAGCTCGTCTCCACCGCCTCGCAGGGCGCGGTGACCGACTGGGATCCGGCAAAGCCCTAGAACCCCGACCCGGGTTGTTGCAGGAACGCGATCTCGTCCGGCGTGCTTTCCCGGCCGAGTGCAGCGTTGCGGTGGGGGAAGCGCCCGAAGCGCTTGACGACTTCCCAATGGCGCACGGCCCAGATCTCGTTCGGGTGGCCGGCGAACAGCCGCAGCGACCGCTCCTGGTCGGCGAGACTCTCGCTGTGCTCGAACGGCAGGTAGAAAAACGTGCGCGCGACTTCGGGAAGCTCGCGGTCGTAGCCTGCGTCGATCGCCCGGCGCGCCGCCTCGAGCGCCAGGGCGTCGGTGGCGAAGGCGCGCGCGGCCTCGGGCCCCGGCGTGCGAAAGAGGTTGCGGGGAAACTGGTCCAGCAGCACGATGAGCGCGAGACAATCCGGGGCCCGCTCCTGCCAGTGCGCCAGAGCGCCTGAGGCGGCCCCTTCGTAGAGCGGCAAGAAGCGCGTGCGGATCTCGGCATCGAATGCGGGATCCTTTTGAAACCACTCCTTGCGCGCTTCAGCGCCACGGAACCAGAAGGTCAAGACCTCGACCGCGCGGGGGTCTTTGCAGCGATGCATCGCGGTATGCTGCGTCAATTCGTCTTGCGGAGCAACGCGTGCCCAATCGCCTCGCGCACGAAACTTCGCCCTACCTGCAGCAGCATGCCGGCAATCCGGTGGACTGGCATCCGTGGGGACCCGAGGCGCTGGAGCGGGCGCGGCGCGAGGACCGGCCGATCCTGCTGTCGGTGGGCTACTCCGCCTGCCACTGGTGCCACGTCATGGCGCACGAGAGTTTCGAAGACGATTCGGTGGCCGCCTTGATGAACCGTTATTTCGTCAACATCAAGGTCGATCGCGAAGAGCGCCCGGACATCGACCAGATCTACCAGATGGCGCACCAGATGATCGCGCGCGGCGCAGGCGGCTGGCCGCTCACCATGTTCCTGTCGCCGGACGG
>SCUH01000169.1 GCA_004298295.1 Betaproteobacteria bacterium
GGGCCGCAGCGAGTCGCTCTGGCGCGAGCGCAGCGCCATTCGCTGGACGCGCACCGAGCCGCTCGGCGTGATCGCAGGGACGATGCCGCTGGGTCTCGGGCGGGCGCTCGGGCGCCTGCCCGGCACCAATGACGGCGTCGTGTGCGTGGAGGAAACCGCGGTCGAAGGGATGCGCGATCGCGTCATCCTGTCCGTCAGCCACAGCGCGATGATTGTTTCTGCGCGGGTCGCCGCGCAGACCGCGGCGTTCCTGCGCCACGCCACGTTCCGTCACGATGCGGCATAGTCTCGCGGCGCTGTTGGCATCGCTTTCGCTGACCGGCTGCGAGACGCTGACGTATTACGCACAGGCCGTCGGTGGGCACCTCGAGCTGACGGCGCGCGCGCACCCGGTCGAGGAGTGGCTTTCCGACGCGCAAACGCCGCCAGCGCTGCGCGAGCAGCTTGCGCTGGCGCAGCGCTTGCGCGCTTTTGCCGCGAGCGATCTCGGACTGCCGGATAACGGCAGCTATCGCCGCTTTGCCGATCTGACGCGGCCGTACGCGGTCTGGAATGTGTTTGCCACGCGCGAGTTCTCGCTCGAACCGGTGCAATCGTGCTTCCCGGTGGCCGGTTGCGTGGCCTATCGCGGTTTCTTCGCGCACACCGACGCCGAAGCGCATGCCGCGCGCCTGCAGAGTCAGGGATTCGACACCCACGTGCTCGGGGTTCCGGCCTATTCGACGCTCGGTGCGTTCGACGACCCGCTGCTCTCCACCTTCATCGCCTGGCCCGAAGCCGATCTGGCGCGCCTGCTGTTTCACGAACTGGCGCACCAGCTCGTGTACGTGAGGGGCGATTCGACCTTCAATGAATCTCTCGCGGTCGCGCTCGAGCGCGAGGGCGTGCGCCGGTGGCTGGTCGCCGGTGGCCGCAATGCCGAGCTGTGCCGTCACCTGCAGTCGCGCGAGCGGGCGCAGGAATTCACGCAACTGCTGGAGGCGACGCGCGCGCAGCTGACGAGCCTTTACGCATCGGGGATCGCGCCGGAGGCGATGCGCGAGCGCAAGCACGCGGCACTCGCCGCACTGGCCGCCCACCCGATCTATCGGCGCCACGCCGGCCGCGTGGGCGCCATGCCGAACAATGCCTTGCTCGCTTCGCACGCGGTCTATTCCCAGCACGTGCCCGCCTTCGAGCGGTTGCTTGCGGCGCTCGGCGGCGATCTGGAGAAGTTCTACGCCGAGGTGCGGGCCCTGGCGGCGCTCGACAAGCCGGAGCGCGATCGCCGGCTGGCCGGCTATGAAACCGGGATGTCGACGACCTTGCGATAGGCCGCGCGCTCGAGCAGGCGGGCGAACCACGCCTCGAGGTGCGGATGCGGCGGCCGCTCGATCGGCAGGCGCATCCACAGGTGGACATGGCAGCCGATGGGGATGTCGCCCATGGTGAAGGCGTCGCCGGCCACGTAGGGGCGCCCGGCCAGCGCGGCGTCGAGGTGTCCGAGCAGCGCGGCCGATTTCGCGCGGCCTTCCTCGATCGCGTGCAGGTCGCGCTGTTCGACCGGAGTGCGGATCAGTCCCCAGAACACGGGCCGGAACACGGCCTGGAAGGTGAACGCCCAGTCCATCCAGCGGTCGGCATCGGCGCGCTGCTTGAGCTCAAGCGGCCAGAGCTTGCCGGCGCCGTGCTTTGCCGCGAGGTAGCGCACGATGGCGTGCGATTCCCACAGCACGAAGCCGTGATCCTCGATCGTCGGCACGAGACCGTTCGGATTCAGTTTGCGGTACTCGGGCGTGTCGACGATGCCGTATTGCAACCCGGCATCGATGCGCTCGTAACGGAGCCCGAGTTCTTCGAGGCACCAGAGCGCTTTCTTGACGTTGACCGAATTGGTGCGGCCCCAGATCTTCAGCATCCGGCCGCCTTCAGAATCCGACCGCCTGTCCGTCGCGCCGCGGGTCGCTGGCCGCGAAATAGCCGCCGTCCAGCTTCCAGATGAGCTGCGCGCTGCCGAACTGGTTGTAGTCATCGACCGTTACGATCCTGTGCCCGCGACGCTGCAGCTCGGCGAGCGAAGCCGCCGGGAAACCGCCCTCGACGCTCACTTCGATGCCCTGCACGACGCGGAAACGCGGTCCGTCGCAGGCTGCCTGGGGGTTCTGGCCGTAGTCAGCGATGCGCACCATCACCTGCGCGTGGCCCTGTGGCTGCATCGATCCCCCCATGACGCCGAAACTCATTACCGGCTCGCCATTGCGCGTGACGAATCCCGGGATGATGGTCTGGAAGGGCCGCTTGCGCGGCCCGACGCAGTTCGGATGGCCGGGGCGCACGACAAACGTGCCGCCGCGGTTCTGCAGCGAAATCCCCGTCCCGGGAACGACGACCCCGGAGCCGAACCCCATGTAGTTCGACTGGATGTACGAAATCATCATGCCCGAGGCGTCGGCAGCGGTGAGGTACACGGTGCCGCCCTGCGGCGGCGTGCCATGGCCGAAATCCTGCGCGCGCTTCAGGTCGATGAGCTGCGCGCGCTGCTTCAGGTAACCCGGGTCGAGCAGCTGCTGCGGCCGGATGTCCATGTGATCGGGATCGGCGACGAAGCGCCGCGCATCCGCGAAAGCGAGTTTCTGTGTCTCGATCTGCAGGTGCAGGCTGTCGGCGCCATCGAGCGCGTAGTCCGCGATCTCGAAGTGCTGCAGGATGCCAAGCGCGATCAGCGTCACGATGCCCTGGCCGTTGGGCGGCAACTCGTGCAGCGTATAGCCGCGGTAGTCCACGCTCAACGGCGCGGTCCAGTCGGAGGCGTGCGCGGCGAGATCCGCGGCGGTCATGACGCCGCCATGCTCTCTTGCGTGCGCGGCGATCCGCTCGGCCAGCTCGCCGCGATAGAACGCCTCGCCCCGGGTGGCCGCTATTTTCTCCAGCGTCGCGGCGTGCTCGGGAAAGCGGAACCGCTCCCCGGGCAGCGGCGCGCGTCCCTGCGGCATGAACGCCTGCGCGAAACCGGGCTGCTCGCGCAATTCCGCAATCTGCTTGGCCCATTGGCCGGCGATGGTGGGCGATACGAGGAAGCCGTCGCGGCCGTAGCGGATCGCCGGCCCGAACAGCTGCTCGAACGGCAGCTTGCCGAAGCGCTCCGAGAGCATGCGCCAGGCCGATACGCAACCCGGCACGGTGACCGTGTTCCAGCCGCGCGCCGGCATGGCCGTGCGGCCGGAGAAGAAATCCGTGCTCCACCCGGCCGGCGCGCGTCCCGAGGCGTTCAGGCCGTGGAGCTGCTTGCCGTCCCACAGGATGGCAAAGGCATCCGAGCCGATGCCGTTCGATACCGGCTCCACGAGCGTGAGGGTGATCGCGGTGGCGAGGATTGCGTCGACCGCATTGCCGCCGGCCGCGAGCATCTGCAGGCCCGCCTGGGCAGCCAGCGGTTGCGACGTGGCGACCACGTTCTGCGCCAGCAGCGGCTTGCGCGGCCAGGCGTAGGGCAATGCCCAGGAAAATGCCGTCATGGTCCCGTCGTCAGGCGCTTGCGTGTTCGAAGTCGAGCACCACCCGGCCGAGGACCTTGCCGGCCTTGAGCTCGTCGAGGATGGCGTTGACCTGGTCCGCCGGCCGCGTGCTCAACGGCATGGGCTTGAGCTTTCCCGTTTTCGCCAGTGCGACCACGGCCTTGAGTTCCCGCAGATTGCCGACGTAGGAACCCATCACTGCAACCGCGCGCTGCGCGATCGGCGGCATCGGCAGCGTGATCTCGCCACCGAA
>SCUH01000170.1 GCA_004298295.1 Betaproteobacteria bacterium
GAACAGCTCCAGGATCTTGCGTCGCGGCAGGGTCGCCTTGAGTCCGGTGCTCTTGAGACTCTGTGTTGAGCTCATCGTGGAGGCGTCTGAGGCCAGGGAAGTGGCGGGCTTCAGCTATCATATCGACTTTACTCTGTCTTGAGAATCAATCGCCGTGCGTTCCGTTTTCCGCGGGCTGCCTGCCGTGCTCGCCTTGCTGCTCGCCGCGTGCGGCGTGCCACGGCTCATCACGCCCTACCGCATGGACATCCAGCAGGGCAATTACATCTCGCAGGAGATGGTGTCGCAGCTGCGCCGCGGCATGACGCGCGAGCAGGTGCGCTTCGTCCTCGGCACGCCGCTGCTGGCGGACATCTTCCACGCCGATCGCTGGGACTACGTTTTCTACCGGGACGTGCTCGGCGGCGTGCGCGAGGAACGCAAGATCGCGGTGGTGTTCGAAGACGGCAAGCTGGCGCGCATCGACGGCGACGTGGTGCCGGCGGCAGCCCCCGAAGCCGCCGCCACGCCGGAGCGCAAGCCATGAGGCTGGCGATCGCCGGCGCCGGCGGCAAGATGGGCCGCGCGCTCATCGATGCGGTGCTCGCGGACCCGACGCTCGCCATCGGCGCGGCATTGGAGGTCGCCGGCAGTCCCGTACTCGGCAGCAGCCTGGGCGGGGTACGCGTCGGTTCGGACATCGCCGCGGCGCTCGCTGCCGGCGACGTGCTGATCGATTTCACGCGGCCCGAGGCAACGCTGGCCCATCTCGCCGCCTGCGCGGCCGCCGCCAAGCCGATGGTGATCGGCACCACCGGATTTTCGCCGCCGCAGCTGGCGGCGATCGAGGCAGCGGCCCGGCGCATCGCCATCGCCATGGCGCCGAACTTCGCCGTCGGCGTCAACGCCGTGTTCAAGCTGGCCGAAACTGCGGCGCGCATCCTGGGCGAGGATTTCGATGTCGAAATCGTCGAGGCGCACCACCGGCAGAAGGTCGACGCGCCCTCCGGCACCGCGCTCAAGCTGGGCGAGATCGTCGCCGGGGCCCTGCATCGCAAGCTCGATGCCGTGGCGGTGCACGGCCGCCACGGCGACACGGGCGCGAGGCCCGCGCAGCAGATCGGGTTTCACGCCATTCGCGGCGGCGACATCGTCGGCGAGCACACCGTGATCTTTGCGGGGCAGGGCGAGCGGGTCGAAGTCGCAGTGCGCTCGCAAAGCCGCGCCACCTATGCGCACGGCGCGCTGCGCGCCGCGAAGTGGCTGCGCGGGCGGGCGCCGGGACGCTACGACATGGCGGACGTGCTCGGCCTCAAGTAGCGTATAATCGCCGCCTCAAGCCGAGCGGGAAGGGCGCGAAGCCCCTCCCGCTTTTCACGTCTACTCCTGGAGTCTCGCGTCTTGGCTGCGCTCGAACCCGCCCTGCTCGTCCTTGCCGACGGCACGGCGTTCCGGGGCCGCTCGATCGGCGTGCGCGGCGTTGCCTCGGGCGAGGTGGTGTTCAACACCGCGATGACGGGCTACCAGGAGATACTCACCGATCCCTCGTATTGCCGGCAGATCGTGACGCTCACCTACCCGCACATCGGCAACACCGGGGTCAACGCCGAGGATGAAGAATCGGCTGCGGTGTACGCCGCGGGTCTGGTGGTGCGCGATTTGCCGCCGCTTGCCTCGAACTGGCGTGCGCAGCGCACGCTCGGCGAGTATCTGGCAGAGAAGAAGGTCGTCGCCATC
The DNA here is from genome assembly GCA_004298295.1 of Betaproteobacteria bacterium. Taxonomy (GTDB): domain Bacteria; phylum Pseudomonadota; class Gammaproteobacteria; order Burkholderiales; family SG8-39; genus 2-02-FULL-66-14. Next base: position 1,717 of record SCUH01000170.1, read on the forward strand.
GCCGACATCGACACGCGCAGGCTGACGCGCATCCTGCGCGAGAAGGGTGCGCAGAACGGCTGCCTGGTGGCGGGCGAGCTGGACGAGGCGAAGGCGCTCGAGCGCGCGCGCGCCTTTCCGGGGCTCGCGGGCATGGACCTCGCCAAGGTGGTGAGCACGGATGCGCCCTACGAGTGGCGCGAAGGCGCCTGGGAACTCGGCAAGGGTTTCCGCCGCGGCGCCGAAACCGCCACGGTTCACGTCGTCGCCTACGACTACGGCATCAAGCGCAATATCCTCCGGCTGCTCGCCGAGCGCGGCGCGCGCATCAGCGTGGTGCCGGCGCAGATGCCGGCGCGCGAGGTGCTGAAGATGAGGCCGGACGGCGTATTCCTGTCGAACGGCCCCGGCGATCCGGAGCCCTGCGGCTATGCCATCGAGTCGATCGGGCAGATCCTCGACGCGAGCGCAGTGCCCGTGTTCGGCATCTGCCTCGGCCACCAGCTGATGGCGCTGGCCTCGGGGGCGAAGACGCTGAAAATGAAATTCGGCCATCACGGCGCCAACCACCCGGTGAAGGACCTCGATACCGGCGCGGTGGTGATCACCAGCCAGAATCACGGTTTCGCGGTGGACCCGGCGACGCTGCCCGGCTCGCTGCGGCCGACGCACGTGTCGCTGTTCGACGGCTCGCTGCAGGGGCTCGCGCGCACCGACCGGCCCGCGTTCTGCTTCCAGGGCCACCCGGAGGCGAGCCCGGGACCGCACGACATCGGCTATCTGTTCGACCGCTTCGCCCGGCTGATGCGCGATGCCCAGGCGCACTGACCTCCAGAGCATCCTGATCATCGGCGCCGGGCCGATCGTGATCGGCCAGGCCTGCGAGTTCGACTATTCGGGCGCACAGGCCTGCAAGGCGCTCAAGTCCGAGGGCTACCGCGTGGTGCTGGTGAACTCCAACCCCGCCACCATCATGACCGACCCCGGGATGGCGGACGCCACCTACATCGAGCCGATTACCTGGCAGACGGTGGCACGCATCATCGAAAGGGAGCGGCCCGACGCGCTGCTGCCGACCATGGGCGGGCAGACCGCGCTCAACTGCGCGTTGGATCTGGCGAAGAACGGCGTGCTGGAGAAATACGGCGTCGAAATGATCGGCGCCTCGCGCGAGGCGATCGACAAGGCCGAGGATCGGGAGAAGTTCAAGCAGGCGATGAGCCGCATCGGACTGGCGAGCCCGCGCTCTTCGCTCGCGCACTCGATGGAAGAGGCGCTGCAGGTGCAGGCCGGCATCGGCTACCCGGTGGTGATCCGCCCTTCGTTCACGCTGGGCGGCACCGGCGGCGGCATCGCCTACAATCGCGAGGAGTTCGTGGCCATCTGCGAGCGCGGCCTGGAGGCCTCGCCGACGCACGAGCTGCTGATCGAGGAGTCGGTGCTGGGCTGGAAAGAGTACGAGATGGAGGTGGTGCGCGACCGCAAGGACAACTGCATCATCGTCTGCTCGATCGAGAACCTCGACGCCATGGGCGTGCACACCGGCGACTCGATCAC
>SCUH01000171.1 GCA_004298295.1 Betaproteobacteria bacterium
CGGATTATGCGGCGCGCCACGGCAAGCGGGGAAATTGGTCGGGGTGAGAGGATTTGAACCTCCGACACCTGCGTCCCGAACGCAGTACTCTACCAGGCTGAGCTACACCCCGAGGCCGGTAACGCGACCGCTGCGAAGACCACGGCTAGTGCCGGCGCGTCACGGAAAAGGCCGCCAATTCTAGCAGAGAATCGCGATGCGGCGATGGCGGCAGCGGCCCGATTGCGCGGCGCGCGGCGTCGCACTCGCGCTGCGCGGCCTGCCGCGTGTAGGCGAGCGCACCCGTCAATTCGATCGCGGCAAGCACCTGCCGGAAATCGTCGCGCCCACCGTCGACGATCGCGCGCCGGATGAGCGCCGCCTGCTGCGGCGTCCCGGTCGCCATGGCGCGTATCAGCGGCAGCGTCGGCTTACCCTCGGCGAGGTCATCGCCCAGGCTCTTGCCGATCTGGTCGGCCTCACCCGAGTAGTCGAGCACGTCGTCGGTCAACTGGAACGCCGTGCCGACGTGCATGCCGTACGCCGCGAGACTGCGCTCCTGCGGCAGCGCAACGCCGCCGAGGATTCCGCCGAGCCAGGCCGCGGCCTCGAACAGTTTGGCCGTCTTCCTGCGGATCACGGCAAGATAGCGTGCCTCGTCCACGCCGGCGTCGTGGCAGTTCATCAGCTGCAGCACCTCGCCCTCGGCGATCGTATTGGTGGCCTCGGCCAGGATCTGCATCACGCGCATGTTGTCCAGACGCACCATCATCTGGAAGGCGCGTGAATAGAGGAAGTCTCCGACCAGGACCGAGGCCGCATTGCCGAACGCCGCGTTGGCGGTCTTGCGCCCGCGGCGCAGGCCTGACTCGTCGACCACGTCGTCGTGCAGCAGTGTCGCCGTATGAATGAATTCGACCACCGCCGCCAGTTCGAACCGCGCATCGCCTGAATATCCGGATGCGCCCGCGGCCAGCAGGACGACGGCCGGGCGCAACCGCTTGCCGCCGCCGGCAACGATGTATTCCGCGACCTGCCGCACCAGCACCACGTCCGAATCGAGACGGGCCCGGATCACCTCGTCGACGCGTTGCAGGTCGGCGGCGACCGGCGCCAGAAAGGAAAGCGATTCCATGGGTGCGGGGCGCGAAGCTTAGCATGGCGGGCTTTGACGAGTGCGCTCGAAATCTCCTATAATTCCAAGTCTTTACAGTCCCGCTACGGAATCAATCCCATGCACGCAGTGATCCAGACCGGCGGCAAGCAATACCGCGTCAAGCCCGGTGACGCCGTCCGCGTCGAATTGCTCACGGCGCAGGTCGGTGCCGCCGTCTCCTTCGAACAGGTGCTGATGGTGGGCGACGGCGAGAACGTCCGCGTCGGCGCGCCGTTCGTTGCCGGCGCCCGCGTCGACGCCACGGTGGTGGCCCACGGGCGCGGCGACAAGGTGAAGATTTTCAAGCTGCGCCGGCGCAAGCACTACCAGAAATCCCAGGGCCATCGCCAGGGGTTCACCGAGGTGCGCATCGACGACGTGGTCGCGAGCTAGGAGGCATCGAACATGGCACACAAGAAAGCAGGCGGCAGCTCCCGCAACGGCCGCGATTCCCAGTCCAAGCGCCTCGGGGTCAAGGTCTACGGTGGCGAGCGCGTCAACGCCGGTCAGATCCTGGTACGTCAGCGTGGTACGGTCGTCCATCCCGGTGCCAACGTCGGCATGGGCCGCGATCACACGCTGTACGCGACCGCCCAGGGAACCGTCGACTACGCCGTCAAGGGGGCCGGCAGCAAGAAGACCGTGAGTATCGTGCCGGCCTGAAGCCCGCAATCGACTCCGCCCGAAGCCCTATCGGAGTCGGTAGGGCTTTTTAGTTTCTGCGCCATGAAATTCATCGACGAAGCCAGAATCGAAGTGCAGGCCGGCAACGGCGGCAACGGCAGCGCCGCGTTCCGTCGCGAAAAGTTCGTGCCGCGCGGCGGTCCCGCGGGCGGCGACGGCGGGCGCGGCGGCAGCGTCTGGGGCGTCGCCGATCGTAACATCAACACGCTCGTCGACTACCGCTTTGCCCGGCACCATCGTGCCGAAAACGGCGAACCCGGCCGCGGCTCGGACCAGTACGGCCATGCCGGGCACGACATCGAGCTGCGCATGCCGGTCGGCACGCTGGTGCGCGACCTGCAGAGCGGCGAACTGGTTGCCGACCTTGCGCGCGACGGCGAGCGCGCCCTGCTCGCGCGCGGCGGCAAGGGCGGCCTGGGCAATATCCACTTCAAGTCGAGCGTCAACCGGGCGCCGCGCCAGTTCACGCGCGGCGAGCCGGGTGAAAGCCGCAGCCTGGCGCTGGAACTGCGCGTGCTCGCCGATGTCGGCCTGCTCGGATTGCCAAACGCCGGCAAGTCGACCTTCATTCGCGCGGTCTCGAGCGCCCGACCCAAGGTTGCCGACTATCCGTTCACCACCCTGAGCCCGTCGCTCGGTGTGGTGCGCGCGGGACCGGAGGCCAGCTTCGTCATCGCCGACATTCCTGGGCTGATCGAAGGCGCCGCCGAAGGCGCCGGGCTGGGACACCAGTTCCTGCGTCATCTCGGGCGCACGCGATTGCTGCTGCACCTGATCGACGTCGCGCCGCTCGACGAGTCCGCCGATCCGGTGCGCGATGCGCGCGCGATCGCCCATGAGCTGCGCAAGTACGAGGAGGCGCTGTATCGCAAGCCACGCTGGCTGATCTTCAACAAGACCGATCTTGCGCCCGACGCCGACGTCCGCATCCGCAGGATCTTGCGCGCCCTGCGCTGGAAGGGTGCCTGGTATGCAGTTTCGGCCCTGACCGGCAAGGGCTGCACGCAAGTCTGCCTCGCAGCGCACGGTTTCCTCGCCGCTGAGACGACGCGCCCGGCGCGAGCGCGCCGCGCGCGCTGAACCCGCATGCCTGCACGCATCGCTGACGCGGCGACGCTGGTCATCAAGGTCGGCTCGTCGCTCGTCACCAACGCCGGCCGCGGGCTGGACGTCGAAGCGATCGCGCGCTGGGCGCGGCAGATCGCGCTGTTGCGCGCGGCCGGAAAGCGCTGCGTGATGGTCTCGTCCGGTGCCATTGCCGAGGGGCTGCAGCGCCTGGGGTGGACGCGGCGACCGCAGGCGATGCATGAGCTGCAGGCGGCGGCGGCAGTCGGGCAGATGGGGCTGGCGCAATGCTATGAAAGCTGCTTTCGCGAGCATGGCCTGGCCACGGCGCAGGTGCTGCTCACGCACGCCGACCTGGCCGATCGGCAGCGCTATCTGAACGCGCGTTCGACCTTGCGCACGTTGCTCGCGCTCGGCGTCATCCCAGTCATCAACGAGAACGACACGGTCGTCACCGACGAGATCAAGTTCGGCGACAACGACACGCTCGGTGCGCTGGTGACGAACCTGGTCGAGGCCGATGCGCTCGTGATCCTGACCGACCAG
>SCUH01000172.1 GCA_004298295.1 Betaproteobacteria bacterium
CCTGCAAACGCCCCGAAGCCGGCAATCCTTCCATCAGCGCGCGCAGCTTTTCGCGCGCCCGCGACAGGCGCGACATCACCGTGCCGATCGGGATGCCGAGCGCCGTGGCGGCCTCGTCATAGCTCATGTCCTCCAGCACCACCAGCAACAGCACCTCGCGCTGTTCCACCGGCAGGCGCGCGAGCATGCGTTCGAGATCGCGCGCCTCCAGCCCCACGTCCTGGGTGGCACGCACCGGAAGTTCCAGCGCATCGCCGTCGAGCGTCGCGTATTCGCGCCGGCTGCGCACCTGGTTGACGTGAACGTTGTGCATCACCGTGAAAAGCCATGCCCGCAGGTCGGTACCGCGCTTCCAGAGATGGAGCTTGTTGAGCGCGCGCTCGAGCGTGTCCTGCACCAGGTCGTCGGCTGCCGCGCGCTCGCCCACCAATGCGCGTGCGTACCGGCGCAGGCGCGGAATGTAGGCGACGACCTGCGTCAATTCCTTCATCGGCTGACGGTTCCTCGCAGCGACCGGCCCCTGACAAACATCGACCGCAGAGGCGTTATTCCGTCCCGGCGGAGCGGCTCAGCGCAGGCCGGCGACGTACTCGGCGACGGCCTTGATCTCGGGATCGCTCATCCGCGCTGCGACACCGCGCATCATGCCGTTGGGATCGTTGCCGCGCGCGCCGGATCTGAACGCCTTCAGCTGCGCTTCGATGTACTCGCCATACTGGCCCGCGATGCGCGGGTACTGGCTCGGAATTCCGGCGCCGTCCGGGCCGTGGCAGCCCGCGCACGCGGCGACGCCGGTCGCGAGATTGCCTCCCCGATAGAGCTTTTGTCCCTGCGCCGCGAGCTCCTTGCTCTTCGCCGTCTCGGGCTTGAGCTTCTGCGACGCGTAGTAGGCCGCGACGTTGCGCATGTCGTCATCGGAGAGGTTCGCCACCATGCCGGCCATCACCGCGTTGTCGCGCTCGGCCTTCTTGCCGCCGGCCGGCTTGAAGTTCGCGAGCTGCTTGTGCAGGTACTCGGGGAACTGCCCAGCGAGCTTCGGGTTGGCCGGCAGCGGGCTGTTGCCGTCCGCAGCGTGGCAGGCGAGGCACACCTGACTGGCGATTGTCTGGCCCTTGGCCGGATCGGGCTTCGCGGCGGCGCCCTGCGCCGCGGCCATCGACGGCAGGATCCACGCGGCCGCCGCAAGCGCAAGTGCTCGAATCATGAGGCCCATCTCCCGAGACCGGATGAAAGTCCTCAATTTTATTAGAATTTTCCCACTTCACCATGCCTACGAAGACGTTTGCCCACGCCGTGTTCCTGGCCTCCGCCGGCCGCAGTGCCGAGTTTCCGCCCGAGGGCCCGCCCGAGATCGCCTTTCTGGGGCGCTCGAACGTCGGCAAGTCGAGCGCCATCAACAGGCTTGCTGGCCGCAAGCGCCTTGCCTTCGCGAGCAAGACGCCGGGGCGCACCCAGACCGTCAATTTCTACGGCCTGGGGGAGTTCGGCCGTCTGGTCGACCTGCCCGGTTACGGCTATGCGCGCGTGCCGCATGCCGAACGCGCCAAGTGGGAGCGCCTAGTGACCGGGTATCTGCTCGAGCGTCATACGCTCGCCGGCGTCGTGATCGTGATGGACGCAAGGCACCCGCTCACGCCTCAGGACCACCGCCTGCTCGAGTGGCTCGCCCCGCTCGCGGTCAGGCGACTCGCGCTGCTCACGAAGGCGGACAAGCTCTCGCGGACCGAAGGCGCGAGACTGCTCTCGCAGACCCGCCGCACCGTAGCCGATGCGCTCCTTTTTTCCAGCCTCGACCGCCAGGGCGTGGAGCAAGCGCGCGATCGCCTCGCGCAATGGCTGCTCGAAGCCCGTTCGGGCAGCCGGAAATAAAAGGCCCCCGGCAAAGGGGAAAGCAACCGGGGGCGAAACGCCTCAACTAGCGTCGAGGCACCCGCTCAGGGA
>SCUH01000173.1 GCA_004298295.1 Betaproteobacteria bacterium
GTCTCCTGCGCGCGCAGGAGAACATGAAGTGAAACGCATGCTTTTCAATGCGACGCAGCAGGAAGAACTGCGCGTCGCCATCGTCGACGGCCAGAAACTCGTCGACCTCGACATCGAATCCGCATCCAGGGAACAGCGCAAGAGCAACATCTACAAAGGCGTCATCACCCGCATCGAGCCCAGCCTCGAGGCGGCGTTCGTCGATTACGGCGAAGAGCGCCACGGTTTCCTGCCCTTCAAGGAAGTCGCGCGCAGCTACTTCCGTCCCGACGCCGAGCCCGGGCGCGCCCGCATCCAGGACGCCCTCGGCGAAGGCCAGGAACTCATCGTCCAGGTGGAAAAGGACGAGCGCGGCAACAAGGGCGCCGCGCTCACCACCTTCCTCAGCCTCGCCGGCCGCTACCTCGTGCTGATGCCGAACAACCCGCGCGGCGGCGGGGTCTCGCGCCGCGTCGAGGGCGAGGAGCGCAACGAGCTGCGCGACACGGTCGAGCAGCTGCAGGTCCCCGAAGGCATGAGCGTGATCGCGCGCACCGCCGCGATCGGCCGCTCGCTGGAGGAGTTGCAGTGGGACCTGAGTTACCTGCTGCAGCTGTGGCACGCCATCGAAACCGCCGCCGGCGACCGCACCCCGGGTGCCGACGGCAAGTACGTCGCACGGCCGTTCCTCATCTATCTCGAGTCGAGCCTGGTGATCCGCGCCATCCGCGACTATCTGCAGCCCGACATCGGCGAAATCCTGATCGACACGCAGGACATCTACGACCAGGCCTGCGCCTTCATGCAGACCGTGATGCCGGCGTCGGTCAACAAGGTGAAGCTGTACCGCGACGACGTGCCGCTGTTTTCGCGCTTCCAGATCGAGCACCAGATCGAGAGCGCCTACGCGCGCCACGTCAACCTGCCCTCGGGCGGCGCGGTGGTGATCGACCATACCGAGGCGCTGGTGTCGATCGACGTCAACTCGGCGCGCGCCACCAAGGGCCACGACATCGAGGAAACGGCGCTGCGCACCAACCTCGAGGCGGCCGACGAGATCGCGCGGCAGCTGCGCCTGCGCGACCTCGGCGGCCTGATCGTGATCGATTTCATCGACATGGAGTCGCAGCGCAACCAGCGCGACGTGGAGAACCGCTTCCGCGACGCGCTGCGCTTCGACCGCGCGCGCGTGCAGACCGGCAAGATCTCGCGTTTCGGCCTGCTCGAGCTGTCGCGCCAGCGCCTGCAGCCCTCGCTCGAGGAAACCGCGCACGCCAGCTGCCCGCGCTGCGGCGGCACCGGCTTCATCCGCGGCACCGAGTCCACCGCGCTGCACGTGCTGCGCATCCTGCAGGAGGAAGCGATGAAGGAGAACACCGGCGCGGTGCACGCGCAGGTGCCGGTCGACGTGGCCTCGTTCCTGCTCAACGAAAAGCGCAGCGAAATCCAGAAGCTCGAGGCGCGCCTCAAGGTGAACATCGTCCTGGTGCCCAACCTGCACCTGGAGACGCCGCATTACAAGGTGGCGCGCCTCAAGCACGACGAGCTGAACCTGATGGAGCACGTGCCGGCGAGCTACGAAATGGTCGAGCGGCCGGAAGAGCCCGCCGCCCCCGGCGAAGAGGGCGAGGCCAAGAAGGAACGCCAGGAAGCCGTGGTCAAGGCCATCGTCCCGGCGCAGCCGGCCCCCGTGGTCGCGGAGCCGCGCGCCGAAGAGCGCCCGGCCATGCAGCCCGCAGCGCCGGCATTGCCGGCAGCGGCAGCCGCGGCAGGAGCGGCGCGCGGCGGCTTTCTCAGCCGCCTGCTGGGATTGTTCAAGGCGGAGAAAGCACCGGCGGCGCAGCCCCCGGCGGCCAACGAGCCCACCTTGCGGCCCGCCGAAGCCCGTCCTCGCCCCGAGCGCATGCGCGAGCCGCAACGCGACCGGCAGGAGCGGCGTCCGCGCGACCGCGACCAGATGCGCCGCGGCGGGCGCCCGGAGCGTCATGGCGGTGCCGAGCGTCCGGGGCGCGACCAGCCGCCGCGCCAGGGCGAGCGCGGCGCAGGCCCGCAGCGGCCTGCCGGCGAGCGGCGCCCGGAGCAACGACACGAGCCGCGCCCGCCGCGGCCGCAATCGCCGCAGCCGCAACCCACCCCACGGCCGGAAGCTCGCGCAGGCGAGGCAGCCCCCGCGCCGCAGGCGGAAGGTGAAGCGCTGCGCCGCGGACGTCGTGGCCGCGGTCGCCATCGCGATCGCGAGCGCCGGCCGGAGTCCGGGGCGGCAACATCGCCGTCCGTAGCCGCAACGGCGCAGCCCGAGGCGGCATCGTCGCAGCCGGAATCATTCCCCTTGCCGAGCACGTACGCGCTTCCGCTCGAGCCATCGGCAGCCGCAGCGGTGATCGAGCCGGTCGTCGCGCCGATCCACGAACCTGTGCGCGCGGCACCGGCTGCCGCAGAGCGGCCTGCCGTCATCGAAGTGCCAGCCGTCAACGAGGTCGAGGCTGCAATTCAAGCCCCTGTGGTTGCGCAAGCACCCGTGGTTGCGCCGGCACCCGGACCGGCGCCCGAACCCAAGCCCGTTGCACAGCCGGAACCGCCGGCGTTCGATCCCAGGCAATACATCGCCAGCGCGGGCCTGCAGCTCGTCGAGACCCGCCGCGACGCGGTGCCCGCCGCCGAGCCCGAGACCGAGGCGGTGAAGCTCGGGCGCCCGCGGCGCGAGCGCCCGCGTGCCGCCGGGGACGAGGCGCTGGTGCAGGTCGAAACGCAAAAGTAACCAGGCTTTCGGCCGGCCCGCGCGAGGGCGCGGGCCGGTCGCGCACTACTCCGACGCCAGCGCGACGCCGAATACGCGCTGCTTGAGCTCCGCCAGGCGGTCGCGCGCCTGCGCCGCCTTCTCGAATTCGAGGTTGCGCGCGCAATCCAGCATCTGCTTTTCCAGCTGCCGGATCTCGCGCGCGATCTGGCGCTCGCTCATCGTCTCGTAGCGCGCTTGGTCCTGCGCCGCGCGGCGCTCGGCGGCGGCTTCGTCGGCGTCGTAGACGCCGTCGATCAGGTCCTTGATGCGCTTGGTGACGCCGATCGGCGTGATGTGATGCTGCGCGTTGTAGGCGATCTGCTTGCGCCGCCGGCGCTCGGTCTCCTCGATCGCGCGCCGCATCGAATCGGTCATCACGTCGCCGTACAGGATCGCGGCGCCGTGCAGGTGCCGCGCCGCGCGGCCCATGGTCTGGATGAGCGAGCGCGTCGAGCGCAGGAAGCCCTCCTTGTCGGCGTCGAGGATCGCCACCAGCGAGACTTCGGGCAGGTCGAGCCCTTCGCGCAGCAGGTTGATGCCGACCAGGACGTCGAATTCGCCCAGGCGCAGGTCGCGGATGATCTCGACGCGCTCCACCGTGTCCACTTCCGAATGCAGGTAGCGCACCCGTACGCCGTGCTCGCCGAGGTACTCGGTCAGCTCCTCCGCCATGCGCTTGGTGAGCGTGGTGACGAGCACGCGCTCGTTGCGCTTCACGCGCAGGCCGATCTCGGAGAGCAGATCGTCGACCTGCGTGCGCGCCGGCCGCACCGTGACCTGCGGGTCGATCAGCCCGGTGGGCCGCACCACCTGCTCGACCACCTGCGCCGACTTGCCGAGCTCGTAGTCGGCCGGCGTCGCCGAGACGAAGACGGTCTGGCGCATGACGCGCTCGAACTCGTCGAAACGCAGCGGCCGGTTGTCGAGCGCCGAAGGCAGGCGGAAGCCGTACTCGACCAGGTTCTCCTTGCGCGAGCGGTCGCCGCGGTACATGCCGTTCAGCTGCCCGATGGTGACGTGGCTCTCGTCGATGATCATGAGCGCATCGGCGGGGAGGTAATCCACGAGGGTCGGCGGCGGTTCGCCGGGCTTGCGCCCCGAGAGGTGGCGCGAGTAGTTCTCGATGCCCTTGCAGAAACCCAGCTCGGCGAGCATCTCGAGATCGAAGCGCGTGCGCTGCTCGATGCGCTGGGCCTCGACCAGCTTGCCGGCGTCCTGGAAGAAGGCGATGCGTTCGCGCAGCTCGGCCTTGATCGCCTCGATCGCGCGCAGCGTGGTCGCGCGCGGCGTCACGTAATGGCTCGACGGATAGACCGTGAAGCGCACGATCGCGTGCAGCACCCGCCCGGTGAGCGGGTCGAACAGCTGCAGCGATTCGATTTCGTCGTCGGCGAGCGCGATGCGCACCGCGTGCTCGGCATGCTCCGCCGGAAACACGTCGATCACGTCGCCGCGCACGCGGAAGGTGCCGCGGCGGAAATCGAGCTCGTTGCGCTCGTACTGCATCGCCACCAGGCGCGCGATCAGCTCGCGCTGCGCGAGTATTTCGCCCTGGCGCAGGTGCAGGATCATGCCGTGGTACTCGGCGGGATCGCCGATGCCGTAGATCGCGGAGACGGTGGCCACGATGACGCAATCGCGGCGTTCCATCAGCGACTTGGTGGCCGACAGGCGCATCTGCTCGATATGCTCGTTGATCGAGCTGTCCTTCTCGATGTAGAGGTCCCGCGACGGGACGTAGGCCTCGGGCTGGTAGTAGTCGTAGTAGGAGACGAAGTACTCGATCGCGTTCTCCGGCAGGAACTCGCGAAACTCGGCGTAGAGCTGCGCCGCGAGCGTCTTGTTGGGCGCGAGCACCAGCGCCGGGCGGCCGAGCCGCGCGATGGCGTTGGCCAGGGTGAAGGTCTTGCCCGAGCCGGTGACGCCGAGGAGCGTCTGGAACGCGAGCCCGTCCTCGATGCCGGTGACGAGCTTGTCGATCGCCTCCGGCTGGTCGCCCGCCGGCGCGAACGGCGGGTGCAGGCGGAACGGGTTGTTGGGCTGCGTCATCGCCGAAGGTAGAATAGCGCGGGAAAAATCATTCGAGTCTACACGATGAACACGCCGCAGCCGCCCTCCCCGCTCGCCGCCGTAGCGATGGCGCCGAAGGATCCGATCCTCGGCGTCACCGAGGCGTTCGTGGCCGATCCGAACCCGAACAAGGTGAACCTCGGCGTCGGCGTCTATTACGACGAAAACGGCAAGGTGCCGCTGCTGGAGAGCGTGCGCCGCGCCGAGCAGGCGCACCTCGAGAAGGGCTCGCCGCACGCCTATCTGCCCATCGACGGGCTGCAGGCCTACGACCGCGCCGTGATGCAGCTGCTGTTCGGCGCCGACTCGCCGGTGGTGAAGGAGGGCCGCGCCGTGACGGTGCAGGCGCTCGGCGGCACCGGCGGCCTGAGGGTGGGCGCCGATTTCCTCAGGCGCCTGCTGCCCGAGGCGCAGGTCTGGATCAGCGACCCGAGCTGGGAAAATCATCGCGCGCTGTTCGAAGGCGCCGGTTTTACCGTCAACGCCTACCCCTATTACGATCCTGCCGCGCACGGGGTGAATTTCAGCGGCCTGCTGGCCGTCCTGAATGCGCTGCCCGCGGGAGCCATCGTGGTGCTGCATGCGTGCTGCCACAACCCGACCGGCGCCGACCTTTCGCCGGAGCAGTGGCAGCGGGTGCTCGAGACGGTGCGCACGCGCGCGCTGATTCCGTTTCTCGACATCGCCTACCAGGGATTCGGCGAGGGCATCGACGCCGACGGCGCGCCGGTGCGCCTGTTCGCCGAAAGCGACGCGCCGGTGTTCGTGTCGAGTTCGTATTCCAAGTCGTTCTCGCTCTACGGCGAGCGCGTCGGCGCGCTCAGCGTGGTGGCTTCGTCTTCGGAGGAAGCGGCACGCGTGCTGAGCCAGTTGAAGCGCACGATCCGAGCCAACTACTCCAATCCGCCCACGCTGGGCAGCCAGATCGTGGCGACCGTGCTGTCGACGCCGGAGCTGCGCGCGCTGTGGGAGCAGGAGCTCGGCGGCATGCGCGAGCGCATCAAGGCGATGCGCCAGGCGCTGGTCGACGGCATCCAGCAGCGCGTGCCCGCGGCAGATTTCGGCTTCGTCCTCCGGCAGCGGGGCATGTTCTCGTACTCCGGCCTGTCGAAGGCGCAGGTGGCGCGGCTGCGGCAGGATTTTTCGATCTACGCCATCGACAGCGGGCGCATCTGCGTCGCGGCCCTGAGCCGCAGGAACATCGACTACGTGGCGGACGCGATCGCGCAAGTCCTGCGGCGAAACTGACGCGCGCGCTTGCGGGCCTCGTCGAGGCTCCAGGTCAACGCCCGTCGCCTGGGCTCGAGCGCGCCCGGATCCAGTGCACGATCTGCGGCCACAGACGCCGGTGCGCTTCCCGGCCCGCCAGCACGCCGACGTGCTGCAGCGATACCCCGACGTCGCCGTGGTAGTGAAGCAGCGTCTTGTCGCGGCTCGCCACCGCGTCATAGAACGGCAGCACCGATTGCGGCGGGACGACGCGGCAGCGCGGATCGAGCACGCACAGCAGCGGCGCGGTGACCGC
>SCUH01000174.1 GCA_004298295.1 Betaproteobacteria bacterium
CCAATCGACCTCGATGCGCCGCCCGTCGAGGTCGACGTGCTTCACCACCGCCGGCACGAACGGCAACAGCCGCGCGCGCTCGTCGCTGCCCAGCTCCATCACGTCGTGCGCGCCGTTCGAGAACATTCCCTTCACGACGCCGAGCACGAGGCCCTGGGCGTTCACCACTTCCAGGCCGACCAGGTCGTCCCAGTAATACGTTCCCCGCGCCGGCGCGGGCAGCGCGCTGCGCGGCACCGACACCCGCTTGCCCTTCAGCGCCCGCGCCTGTTCGCGGGACTCGATTCCAGCCAGCTTCGCGAGCAGCCGGCCGGAATGCATCCGGCATTGCTCCAGCTGCCGCGCGGCACCGTCGATCCACCAGCTCGCGCTCGCCGTAAGGACATCAGGCTCGCCTGCCACCTCGAGCCAGCCGCGCACGCCATAGGCGCCGGCGACGCGGCCCAGTTCGATCAGCGACGGATCAGGCCGCCTGCTTGGCAAACTGCTTGACGAGGCGCGTCACGGTGGGCGAAAGCCTGGCGCCTTTGCCCGACCAGTGGGTCACGCGCTCCAGGTTCACCCGCAGGGTTTCGCGCCCCGCAGGCGCCTTCGGATCGTAGAAGCCCACGCGCTCGAGAAACTTGCCCTGCGCGGCGCGGCGCGAATCGGCCACCACCAGGCTGTAGAACGGCCGCTTCTTGGCGCCGCCGCGCGCCAGTCGAATCACCACCATCGGATTACCCCGGTGCCTGCGAAAAGGCGCGGATTATAAGGGAATTTCGGTCCTTCTGACAAGAAATCCCGCGGCAACGCGAATGCTTGTCAGTGCTGCGGGGTGACGATCTGGATGTGATCGCGTGCCACATTCAGGAACGGCACCGCCGCCAGATGCCGCACGCCCCCGCTCAGATCCCAGACCTCGGCGTCGGTGAGCGCGATGAAGCCGCGCGCATCCACCATGTAGTCGGTGATGCGGGCGCCCGGCATCAGGTTGATGTAACCCTTGATCCGATAGCTCCCGGTCAGGATCGTGACTTTGGTGCGGTTCTCGGTCTCTGCCATGACGGTTTCTCCCTTTTTCGCTTCGGGTGGCTGCGGCGGCCAAGCCTAGCGCATTCCCGGCAGCATGCCCTTCATGCCGCGCATCATGCGCGCCATGTTGCCGCCCTTCATCAGCTTCATCATCTTCTGCATCTGCTCGAACTGGTTGAGCAGGCGGTTGACTTCCTGTACCGGCACGCCGGCTCCGCTGGCGATGCGGCGCTTGCGCGAAGCCTTGATCAGCTCGGGCCGCGCGCGCTCCTGGCGCGTCATCGCATTGATGATGCCCTCGATGCGGCGGAACTGGCCCTCGTCCTGCAGCTGCGCCGGGTTGATCTGGCCGAGGAGCTGCGCCGGGAGCTTGTCGGCGAGCGCGGCGATGCCGCCCATTTTTTTCATCTGCTGCACCTGCTGCTTGAAGTCCTCGAGGTCGAAGCCCTTGCCGCGCTTGATCTTCTCGGCGACGCGCTGCGCCTGCTCGAGGTCGACCTGCTTGTGCGCCTCCTCGACGAGCGACACGATGTCGCCCATGCCGAGGATGCGGGAGGCCATGCGCTCGGGATGGAACGCTTCCAGCGCGCCGAGTTTCTCGCCGGTGCCGGCAAACTTGATCGGCTTGCCGGTGACCTGGCGCACCGACAGCGCCGCGCCGCCGCGCGCATCGCCGTCGAGCTTGGTCAGCACCACGCCGGTGAGCGGCAGCGCGGCGCCGAAGGCGCGCGCGACGTTGACCGCATCCTGGCCCTGCATGGCGTCGACCACGAACAGCGTCTCGGCGGGCGCGAGAATGTCTTCCAGCTCGGCGATTTCCTGCATCATCGGCTGATCGATCGCGAGCCGCCCCGCGCTGTCCACGATCAGCACGTCGTAGTAGCGCAGGCGCGCGTGCTCCAGCGCGCGCCGCGCGATCTCGGCGGGCCGCTCGCTCGCTTCGCTCCCCAGGAAGTCGACGCCGGCCTGCGCGGCGAGCGTGCGCAGTTGTTCGATCGCCGCGGGGCGATAGACGTCGCAGGACACGAGCAGCACCTTGTTGCGGCTTTCCTCGCGCAGCAGCCGCGCCAGCTTGCCCGCCGTGGTCGTCTTGCCGGATCCCTGCAATCCCGCCATCAGGATCACTGCGGGCGGCACCACCGCGAGATTGAGCCCCGTGTGTGCCTCGCCCATCAGCCGCGCCAGCTCGCGATGCACCACGCCGACCAGCGCCTGTCCCGGCGTCAGGCTGCCGACGACCGCCTCGCCGAGCGCCTTGTCCTTCACCGCGGCGATGAAATCCTTCACCACTGGCAGCGCGACGTCCGCCTCGAGCAGCGCGACGCGCACCTCGCGCAGCGCCTCCTGCACGTTCGCTTCGGTGAGACGCGCTTCGCCGCGAATCGTCTTCACGATCCGCGTCAGGCGCGCGGTCAGGTTCTCGAGCATGGGTGATAAACTTCGAATGTGCCGGAGATTGTAATTCACGGCGTCGTGTCCGCTGCGTACGCCGGCCTGGCGTGGCATTTCTGGAGCACGCGCTGGCGCGCGCCGCGCGCCGAGACGCTCGCGGGACTGGCGGGCTGGGAGCGGCTCGCGCTGTTCGCGACGCTGGCGCTGCACGGCTGGCTGCTGGCGCAGGACGTGTTGCTCGCGCCGCAGCTGCGCTTCGGTTTCGCGCAGGCGCTGGCCGTGACCCTGTGGCTCGGCGTCGTGATCTACTGGGTGGAGAGCCTGTTCCTGCGGCTCGACGGCTTCGAGCCGCTGATCCTGCCGCTGGCGGCGCTCGCCGCGCCGCTGCCGGCCCTGTTCCCCGGCCTCGCCAGCCCCGCGCTCGCCGCATCGCTGGAATTCAAGCTGCACATGCTGCTCGCCATGTGCGCTTACAGCCTGTTCACGATCGCGATCCTGCACGCGACGCTGATGACGCTGGTCGAGCGGCGCCTGCACCGCGCGGCCGAGCCGGGGCGCGAGCGGCGCGCGCCGCTCGAGGGCGCGCTGGCGCACCTGCCGCCGCTGCTCACCCTGGAGCGGCTGCTGTTTCGCCTCATCGCCGCCGCCTTCGCGTTCCTCACGCTCACGCTGGCGAGCGGCATCGCATTCTCCGAGACGCTGTTCGGGCGCGCGCTGCCCTTCAACCACAAGACCCTGTTCGCGCTGCTCTCCTGGGCGACGTTCGCCGCGCTGCTCGTCGGGCGCCACTTCTACGGCTGGCGCGGCCGCACGGCGCTGCGCTGGACCTTGACCGGATTCGTCATGCTCCTGTTCGCCTATGTGGGAAGCCGCTTCGTCCTCGAGGTGATTCTCGGTCGCGGCTGAGCGGCGCGTCGCGCCGTTGCAATTCTTCGGGAAGGTGAACCTATGGAACTCGCGATTCTCGCCTGCCTGATCCTCCTCAACGGCAGCTTCGCCATGGCCGAGGTGGCGCTGCTCACGGCGCGCAAGACACGGCTCGCAACGCTCGCCGCGGGCGGCGACCGGCTGGCCGCGGCGGCCATGCGCCTCAGCGCCGAGCCGACGCGCTTCCTGTCCACCATCCAGATCGGCATCACCTCCGTGGGGCTGCTCAACGGCATCATCGGCGAGGCGGCGTTCGCGGCGCCGCTGTCGGCCTGGCTGCAGTCGGTCGGCCTGGATGCCAAGGCCAGCCCGATCGTCGCCACGATCCTGGTCGTGATCGCGATCACTTACGTCTCGATCGTCATCGGCGAGCTGGTGCCCAAGCGGCTGGGGCAGCACAACGCCGAGGGCATCGCCAAGCTGGTCGCCTGGCCGATGCACGCGCTGGCGCTCGCCTCGGCGCCCTTCGTGCATCTGCTGTCGGCTTCCACGGACGCCCTTCTCAAGCCCCTGCTGAGCGTGCTGCGCATCCGCCCCAGCGAATCCGGCGCGCAGCCCCTGTCTCCCGAGGAGATCCGCAGCATCGTGCTCGAGTCCTCGAGCTTCATGCCGAAGAAGCACGTCGCCATCCTGCTCAACCTCTTCGACCTCGGCGAAATCACGGTGCAGGACATCATGGTGCCGCGCGCGCGCATCGAGTCGATCACCCTGTCCGACGGCATGGAGGCGGTGGCGCGCCAGCTCGCCACCAGCTACCACATGCGCCTGCCGGTGTTCCGCGACCATGCGGGCGAAGTCGTCGGCGTGCTGCATCTGCGCAAGGTGCTCGGCCTGCTGCACGCCGGAACGCTCGAGCCCGCAGCGCTCGAGGCCATGCTCGCCGAACCCTACTTCGTGCCCGCGACCACGCCCGTGGTGACGCAGATGCAGTATTTCCAGGAGCACCGTGAACGCCTCGCGCTCGTGGTGGACGAGTATGGCGAGCTGATGGGGTTGGTGACCCTGGAGGACATCATCGAGGAAATCATCGGCAAGTTCACCACCTCGCTGCCGTCGGCGGCGCCGGCGCTCGCCTGGGGCGAAGACGGCAGCGCGCAGGCCGAAGGCGCCACCGCGGTACGAGAGCTCAACCGCGCGCTCGGGCTGCGGCTGCCGACCCACGGCCCGAAAACGCTCAACGGGCTGATCCTCGAGCACCTGCAGGACATTCCGGAAGCCGATGTCTCGATCAAGATCGCGGGCGTGCCGCTCGAGATCGTCCACACGCACGGTCGCGTCATCAAGACGGTGCGACTTTTCAAGCCCGCGGAAGCGCCACCCCCCGAGGACCGTTAGACCGGATTGCGGAGGGTCTAAATACCCGGTGTTTCAGCATGTTAGCGCAACAACTTGAGGCTTTACAAAAATCGCCACGCAGGGCATCATCAATTCATGGCGATTGAGCGAGGAGCGCACTGATGGCGACGGCGACCGCGGCAGCCAAGGGTCCGAAAGAGTTCACCTTCACTTGGGAAGGCAAGGACCGCGCCGGCAAGGTGCTGCGCGGCGACCTGCGCGCGACGAGCGAAACCGTGGTCAGCGCCACGCTGCGGCGACAGGGGATCATCGTCTCCAAGGTGCGCAAGCAGAAGCTCGGCGGCGGCGGCAAGATCACGGACAAGGACATCACGCTCTTTACCCGGCAGCTCGCGACCATGATGAAGGCGGGCGTGCCGCTGCTGCAATCGTTCGACATCGTTTCCAAGGGTGCCTCGAACCCGGCGGTCGCGAAGCTGCTGCTGAGCGTCAAGACCGAGATCGAAACCGGCTCCTCGCTGGCGCAGGCGTTCCGCAAGTACCCGCTGTACTTCGACAACCTGTTCTGCAACCTGGTGCAGGCCGGCGAGCAGGCCGGCATTCTGGAAGCGCTGCTCGACCGCCTCGCGACCTACAAGGAGAAGATCCTCGCCATCAAGTCCAAGATCAAGTCGGCGCTGTTCTACCCGATTTCGATCATCGTGGTGGCGTTCATCATCACCGCGGTGATCATGATCTTCGTCATCCCGGCCTTCAAGGACGTGTTCAGGAACTTCGGCGCCGACCTGCCGGCGCCGACGCTCATCGTGATCGCGATCTCGGACTGGTTCGTGGGCAACTGGTATGTCATCTTTCCGGTGATCTTCGGCGCCGTGTACGGTTTCTTCGAAGCCTGGAGGCGCTCGCCGGCGGTGCAGATCTTCATGGACCGCTTGATGCTGCGCATCCCGGTATTCGGCGACCTGGTGCGCAAGTCCACCATCGCGCGCTGGACGCGCACGCTCTCGACGATGTTCGCCGCCGGAGTGCCGCTGGTGGAGGCGCTCGATTCGGTCGGCGGCGCCTCGGGCAATTACGTCTATGAAAGCGCCACCAAGCAGATCAAGCAGGAAGTTTCCACCGGCAACGGGCTCACCATCGCGATGCAGAACACCGGCATCTTTCCCAACATGGTGCTGCAGATGGTGTCGATCGGCGAGGAAACCGGCGCACTCGACCAGATGCTCAGCAAGGTCGCGGACTTTTTCGAAGCCGAGGTCGATGACGCCGTGGAGGCGCTGTCCTCGCTCATGGAGCCGATGATCATGGTGGTGCTCGGCACGCTGATCGGCGGCATGGTGATCGCCATGTACCTGCCGATCTTCAAGATGGGCCAG
>SCUH01000175.1 GCA_004298295.1 Betaproteobacteria bacterium
CCCCGCGCCGGATCTGGTCGAGCTCCATCGACTCGAACAGCGCCTTGAAGTTGCCCTCGCCGAAGCCCTCGTCGCCCTTTCTCTGGATGATCTCGAAGAAGATCGGGCCGATCACGGTCTGGGTGAAGATCTGCAGCAGCAGTCGCCCCGCGCCGTTGCCGTCGATCAGGATGCGGCGCCGGCGCAGTTCCTCCAGCGGCTCGCCGTGGCCGGGCAGGCGCCGGTCCACGCCTTCGTAATAGGCCTCCGGCGTATCGAGCAGCACCACGCCCGCGGCGCGCAGCGCGTCGACCGTGGCGCAGATGTCGCCCGTGTGCAGCGCGATGTGCTGGATGCCCTCGCCATGGTAGGCGTCGAGGTACTCCTGGATCTGCGAGCGCTCGTCGGCGGATTCGTTGATCGGAATGCGGATCCGGCCGCAGGGGCTGGTCATCGCCTTCGATTTCAGCCCGGTGAGCCGGCCCTCGATGTCGAAGTAGCGGATCTCGCGGAAGTTGAACAGCCGCTCGTAGAACTCGGCCCATTCCTTCATGCGACCGCGGTGCACGTTGTGCGTGAGGTGATCGATTGCGCCGAGCCCGGCGCCCGCCGGAGCCTGCGCCTTCCCGGCCCAGAACGCCTCGTGACCTGGCAGCGGCCGGAAATCGACGTCGTAGATCGTGTGGCCGTAATCGTTTTCCGGGTAGCGGTCGACGAGATAGATGAGCGAATCGCCGATGCCCTTGATCGCCGGGATGTTGAGCTCCATCGGCCCGGCGTGGCCTTCCACGCCCCAGGCGCCGGCTTCGAGCAGGCGCGCGTAGGCGCGGCGCGCGTCGCGCACGCGAAACGCCATCGCGCAGACGCTCGGACCGTGGCGGCGCGCGAAATTCTGCGCGAAGGAGCGCGGCTCGGCGTTGATGATGAAGTTGACGTCGCCCTGCTTGTAGAGCGTCACATCCTTGTGACGGTGCCGGGCCACGGCACTGAAGCCCATCTGCACGAACAGCGCCCCCAGCGCCCGCGGCTCGGGCGCCGCGTATTCGACGAATTCGAACCCGTCCGTTCCGAGCGGGTTGTCCCACAAATCCATGCGGTTTCCGGCTAGTGCGCGAGGGCGCGCCCGGCGTCGAAGGCGCGGGCGTTGGATTGCGCAAGTCCGGCGTCCTTGCCGAAGCGCAGCAAGACCTCCTCGCGCAGCAGCCGGGCGGGGAAAGGCAGGCTGTCGGCCGCCGCTCCGAGCATGACGCTGTTGGCAAGCCGCACGTCGCCGATTTCGCCGGCGACGCCGCGCGCGTCCAGCTCGAGCACGTTGGCGCCGAGGGCGCGCATTTCCGCGGCCGGGTCCTGCGGATAGGCGTAATCGCCCGAGGAGACCACCGGCGGCACGGCGCGCCATTGATCGAGCAGCGCCTTGCCCTGCGGCGCGAGGTAATGGCACCAGCGCAGGCCCTCGGCGGCCTCGAACGCGATCAGCAGCTGCGCGTCGCCGGGCTTGACGTCGCTCGACTCGATTTTTTCGCCGATGCGCACCTGCGAACACACGACGCCGCCGCGCTGCGACATCCCGGTGACTTCGGTCTTGGTAGCCTGCAGCCCGGCGCCGATCGCGGCGCGCGCCAGCGCCTCGGCCGCGGTCATGACGCCCTGGCCGCCGACGCCGACGACCAGTATGTTGGCGGTCCTCATTGCGGCACGATCGCGCCGCGGGCGCAGGCTTTGGCGCACAGGTCGCAGCCGGTGCACAGGGCGCGCTCGATGCGCGCCCAGGCGAGGTCGACCACCTTGCCGGTCGAACGCGTCTGCCGCTCGCGCCGTGTCGCGGTGATCGCGGGACAACCGACATCGAAGCAGCGCGCGCAGCCGTTGCATTCGTCGGCCACCACCTTGAGCGGGCGGCGGCGCACGAAATCCTCCGTCAGCACGCACGGCCGGTCGGTGATGATCACCGAGGGCTCGGGCGCCTTCATTTCCTCGCGCAGCACCTTGAAAAAAGTGGGCAGCTCGTAGGGATCGACCACGCGCACGCGCTCGGGGCGCACGCCCAGCGCCGCCACCAGTTTCGCGAAATCGAGGCGCGGCGCGGGCGAGCCGTCCAGCTTGCGGCCATTGCCCGGGTTGTTCTGCCCGCCGGTCATCGCGGTCGAGCGGTTGTCGAGCAGCAGCACCGTGACGTTGCCGCCGTGATAGGTGATGTTGGCGAGCGCCGGCATGCCGGTGTGCAGGAACGTCGAGTCGCCGATCACCGCAATCACGGGCTTTGCGGATTTGTCGCCCGCGAAGGCCTTGGTCATGCCGTGCGCCACGCCCAGCGACGCCCCCATCGAGATGATCGAATCCATCGCGTGCCAGGGCGAACCGCAGCCGAGCGTGTAGCAGCCGATGTCGCCGCAGATGATGACGTCCTTCAACTGCCCCAGCCAGAAGTACACGCCCATGTACGGGCAGCCGGCGCACAGCGTGGGCGGCCGCGGGAACACCTTCGCCTGGCGTGGTTCGGTTGCAGCGGCCGGCGAGGCACCGAGCAATCGCGCCACGGCGCGCTCCACCGCCGCGACGCTGATCTCGCCCTGCAGCGGCAGCACGTCCTTGCCGTGCACCGCGAGGCCCGCGGCGCGCAGTTCCTGCTCCACGATCGGTTCGATCTCTTCCACCACCAGAAGTTGCTCCACGCGTGCCGCGAGTTCCTTCGCGAGCGCGGCAGGGAGCGGGTGCGAGAAACCGAGCTTGAGGAGCGGTGCGTCGGGGAACGCCTCGCGCACCACGTGGTACGCCGGGCCCGAGACGACGAAGCCGATGCGCCCGTCGCTGCCGGGCTCGATCCGGTTCCAGGGCGATTGTGCCGTCTCCAGGGCGAGCGCCGTATCGCGCTCGGCGCGCAGCTCGAGGCGTTTCCCTACATGGTTCGGCGTGATGATCCAGCGCGCCACGTCCTTCTGGTAGCCGTGGCTTCGCGGATCCGGCGCCATGCGCTCGCCGGTCGACACGATGCGCTTGACGTGCGAGACACGTGTCGTGAGGCGCAGGATCACCGGTACCTGGAAGCGCTCGGAGATCTCGAAGGCTTCGCGTGTCATGGCGTAAGACTCGGCCGCGTCCGCGGGCTCCAGCACCGGCAGGTGCACGAAACGTCCCCAGAAGCGCGTGTCCTGCTCGTTCTGCGAGGAGGCGAAGCCGACGTCGTCCGATACCGCGATGACGAGACCGGCCTTGACGCCTACGAGCCCCATCGTCATGAGCGAGTCGGCGGCCACATTCACGCCGACGTGCTTCATCGCGGTGATGGCGCGCCGTCCGGTCATCGAGGCGCCGAGCACCACCTCGAGCGCGACCTTTTCGTTCGTGGACCATTCGGCGTAGACGCCGGGCATCGCCGCGAGGGTCTCGACGATTTCCGTGGAAGGGGTTCCCGGATAGGCGGCGGCGATCTCGACGCCCGCCTCCCAGGCGCCGCGCGCGACGGCTTCGTTGCCCGACAGGAATTGTGTCGCGGCGCGCTCGGCCGCGGCTGGTTTCAGGACTGCGCTCATCGCTGGGACCCTCCCTCCGCGCGAGTGTATGCCGGGAAAGGCGCAATGAGCTTGCTTGTTGAGCCTCGATATTGCAAGATCTCGCAATAATATGGCTGCTTAATCGGTTTTATAGGCATGAACATGCAGAAGCCGGCCTTCGACCGCACCGATCGCCAGATCCTCGAGATCCTGCAGAACGACGCGCGCCTGACCAACCAGCAGCTCGCCGAGCGCGTCGCGCTCTCGCCATCGCCATGCCTGCGGCGGGTGCGCGCGCTGGAGGAGGCGGGCGTGATCCGCCAGTACGTTGCGCTGCTGGATCCGCCGAAGGTCGGCCTGGGGATGCTGGCCTACGTCACGGTGAAGCTGGAGAAGAAGGGCAAGATGCCGGTCGACCAGTTCATCCGCGCCGTGCAGGGCTGGCGCGAGGTGATCGCCTGCTACTCGATGACCGGCGACATGGACTACCTGATGCGCGTCCAGGTGGAGGACCTGGACCACTACTCGCGCTTCATCATGGAAAAGCTCCTCAAGCAGCCGGGCGTGATCGACATCAAGTCGAATTTCGTGCTCGACCGGGTGAAGGACACTACGGCGCTGCCGCTTGCGCATCTGCCCTGAGCGTCGCGGCGAGGCGGGTGAGCGCGGGCGCGCTCATGCCGCGTGCGAAATCGTTCGGTTATCATGCACGCCCCATGCAACGCATCCCGATGGCCGAGTTTTCGCCCGCGCTCCGGCAGCGGCTCGAGGCGCTCTGGGGCAAGCCCGTCAACCTGTATCGCGCCCTCGGCAACCAGCCCGCGCTGGTCGCGGCCTGGACCGAGTTCTTCGACTCGGTGCGCCACGAGAGCCGCACGCCGCGCGCCTTGCGCGAAATCATGATCCTGCGCACCGCGCAGCTCGCGCGCTCGGAGTACGAATGGGCGCACCACCTGAGGATGGCGCGCAAGGCGGGCGTGCGCGAGGCGCAGATCGCGGAGCTGGCGCGTTGGCGCGATTCGCAGCAGTTCGACCAGCGCGAGCGCGCGGCGCTGGCGCTCACCGAAGCGGTCACCGCGTGCGGGATGACGGATGAAGTGCATGCGCAAGTGAAGCGCCATTTCAGCGATGGCGATTACGTCGAGCTGTGCCTGACGGCCGCGGCCTACGCGATGGTGTCGCGCATGCTCGATGCGCTCGGCGTGGAGCTGGATGCGCATGAACTCGATTACGCGCCGAAGCTGCCGTGACCCCGGCGCGCAGCTTCCGCTATTACGACCTGGTGATGGCGGCGTTCGTCACGGTGCTGATCTGCTCCAACCTGATCGGGCCGGCGAAGATCGCGCAGGTGGATTTCCCGGTGCTCGGCGCGCTCACGTTCGGCGCCGGCGTGCTGTTCTTCCCGATCTCCTACGTCTTCGGCGACATCCTCACGGAGGTCTACGGCTACTCGCGCGCGCGCAAGGTGATCTGGGCGGGATTCGCGGGCCTGGGGTTCGCTGCGTTCATGTCGGCCGTCGTGGTGGCGCTGCCGCCGGCGCCGTTCTGGCAGCACCAGGGGGCCTACGAGATCGCCTTCGGCTCCACCTGGCGCATCGTCGCCGCCTCGATGGTGGCCTACTTCTGCGGCGAGTTCGTGAATTCCTTCGTGCTGGCGAAGATGAAGATCCTGACCGCGGGCCGTTGGTTGTGGACGCGCACCATCGGTTCGACGGTTGCCGGCGAAGCCGTGGACTCGGCGCTCTTCTACCCGCTCGCGTTCTACGGCAGCGGCGTCATTCCCGACGACAAGCTGCCGCTCGTGATGCTGGCGCAGTTCTTTTTCAAGGTCGGCGTCGAAGTGCTCTTCACGCCGCTCACCTACAAGGTCGTGGCCAAGCTCAAGCACGCCGAGCACGAGGACTACTACGATCGCCGCACCGACTTCAACCCCTTCAAACTCAAGACTTAATTGGGGTCAGAGTCATGACTCTGACCCCTTACTCTGACCCCAATTGCGCGCTGACTCTGACCCCAATTTCCCAATGTCACCGATGGCTACGGGGCGAGGGCCAGGGTGGCGCGGCGCTGGGTGGGCTCGTCGGGGCTCTCGGCGATGGCAAAGCCGAGGTCGGCGCACAGTTCCAGCATGCCCCGGTTATTGGCGAGGATGTGCCCGAGCATCACGCTCAGGCCGCGGGCGCGCGCCACCTCGATCAGCAACTCCATCAGGCGCCGGCCCAGGCCGTGGCGCTGCCAGGCATCGGCCACCACGAGGGCGAATTCGCAGGTATCGCCGTCCGGGTTGGTGATGTAGCGCACGACACCGATCTCCACCTCCTTGCCGCCTTCCTCGATCACCGCGACGAAGGCCATTTCGCGCTCGTAATCGATCTGGGTGAAGCGCACCAGCATCATGGGCGTCAGCTCGCGCAGCGTGTTCATGAAGCGGAAGTAGCGGCTCTCGTCCGAGAGCCCCTTCACGAACTCCTGCTCCATCGCCGCGTCCTCCGGGCGGATCGGCCGCAGCGTGATCGTCTGGCCGTCGGGCCGCTGCCAGGTGCGCACGAACTTCGCGGGATACGGATGGATGGCCATGTGGCCGTAGGCGATGCGCCCGGGCGGCGTGCGCCGCACCACCACGCGCGCGTCCGCCGCGATCGCGCCGCTTTCATCGACGATCAGCGGATTGATGTCGAGCTCCGCGAGCCACGGCAGCTCGCACACCATCTCCGAGACGCGCAGCAGCACGTTCTGCAGCGCCGCGAGGTCAACCGGCGGCAGGTGCCGGAAGGCGCCGAGCAGCTTGGAGACGCGAGTCGAGCGGATCAGTTCTTCCACCAGGAACGCATCGAGCGGCGGCAGCGCCACCGCGCGATCGCGGTGCACCTCCACGGTGGTGCCGCCGGAGCCGAAGGTGATCGCCGGTCCGAACACCGGGTCGCGGATCACGCCGATCATCAGCTCGCGGCCGTTGGGCCGCACGATCATCGGCTCGACCGCGACGCCGTTGAGGTGCGCGCCGGGCCGGTGCTGCCCGACCGCATCGACGATCTCCTGGTAGGCCGCGCGCACCGATTGCGCGTTGCCGAGGTTGAGGCGCACGCCGCCGGCGTCGGTCTTGTGCGTGATGTCGGGCGAATCGATCTTCATCGCCACCGGGTAGCCCAGTTCCTGCGCCAGCAGCATCGCCTCCATGGGCGAATGCGCGACCATGGTCTTCGCGATCGGAATCCGGAACGCCGCGAGCAGCGCCTTCGATTCCATCTCGTTCAGCACCTCGCGGTGCTCGGCGAGCGCGCCGTCGACGATGGCGCGCGCACCCTCGAGGTCGGGTGGGGCCTGTTGCGACAGCGGCCCCGGCGTGCGCAGCAGCATGCGCTGGTTGCGGTAGAAGGAGGCGACGTGCGCAAACAGTTCCACCGCGCCTTCGGGATTGCGGAACACCGGGATGCGCGCCTCGCCCAGCAGCCGCCGTGCCGGGATCACCTGCTCCTCGCCCATCCAGCACGATAGAACGGGCTTGGACGAGCTGCGCGCCGCTTCGATCACGGCCTGCGCGGCGCTCGCCGGATCCGTCATCGCCTGCGGCGTCAGCATGACGAGCACGCCGTCGACGTTCGCGTCGGCGAGGCAGGCCGCCGTCGCGGCCGCGTAGCGAGCGGCATCGGCATCGCCGATCAGATCGAGCGGATTCGAGTGCGACCAGTTGACGGGCAGCACGCTCTTCAGCGCTTCGATGGTGCGCGGCGAGAGCTCGGCGAGCGGAATGCCGAGATCGGTGCAGCGATCCGCGGCCATGACGCCGGGGCCGCCGCCGTTGGTGATCACCGCGAGCCGCTCGCCGCGCGGCCACAGGTGCGAGGCGAAGGCCTGCGCCGCCGCGAAAATCTGCCCGATGGTGCTGACGCGCACCGCGCCCGCGCGCCGCACCACGGCATCGAAGACGTCGTCGGCGCCGACGATCGCGCCGGTGTGCGACATCGCCGCGCGCGAGCCGGCCGGATGGCGCCCGACCTTCATCAGGATCACGGGTTTGACGCGCGCCGCGGCGCGCATCGCCGAGACGAAACGCCGCGCGTCGCGCACGCCCTCGATGTAGAGCAGGATGTGCTCGGTCTTCGCGTCGTTCACCATGAAATCGATGATTTCCCCGAAGTCGATGTCGGTCGAGCCGCCGAGCGAGACCACGCTCGAGAAGCCGACACCGTGCGAATGCGCCCAGTCGAGCATCGCGGTGCACACCGCGCCCGACTGCGAGATCAGCCCGATCGAGCCGGCGAGGGCGCCGCCGCGCGCGAAGGTCGCGTTGAGCCCGATCTCCGGGCGCATCAGGCCGAGGCAGTTCGGGCCGATGACGCGCAGCCGGTAGCGGCGCGCGTTCTCGAGCAGCGCGCGCTCGAGGCGCGCGCCCGCGGGACCGGTCTCCGAGAACCCGGCCGAGATCACCACCGCCGCGTGCACGCCCGCCTCGCCGCATTGCTCGATCACCGCGGGCACGACGTGCGCCGGCGTGGCGATCACCGCGAGGTCGATGCGCTGCGGGATCTTGCCGATCGCCGGGTAGCAGTCGAGTCCGTGCACGTTGCGGTGCTTGGGGTTCACCGCGTAAAGCGCGCCGCGATAGCCCGCGGACATGTTTTCGGCGAGCACGGCGCCCACGGTGCCGGCGTCGGGACTTGCGCCGATGATCGCGACCGACGCGGGCTGAAACAGCGGCGACAGGTAATGGCGTTCTTCAGTGTGGGGCATGCGGGCGCTCAGGCAGGCGTTGCGTGGGTGAAGCCCATTTCAACCCATTGGGCCGGCGCGGTCATGATCGGCGTCAAGCCCGGCACTGCGCCGGCTACTGCGCGCGCCCCGAGCGGTGCGCTTCGAGCACGCGGCGCAGGCGGGTGCGCGTCTCGCTGGGCACGTCGTCGAGCAACAGCTTGCCGTCGACGCCGACGAAAAAGTAGCCGGTCAGGTAATCGGTGTCGCTGAGGTACCACATCAGCAGCCGGTGATCGCCGATCGCGGCCTCGCCCGCGATGCGGTTCCCGGGCGCGAAGTAGCGGCCGAAGGCGCGCGCAAAATCCTCCGCGCTCCAGCCGGCGAAGCTTTCACGCAGGCGTTCGAAACGCGCCTTGGGCGCATTCGACAGCAGTGACACTTCCTCGACGCGCCCCGCCGCGAGGTGGCGCGTCACGAGCTTGGCGGCCTGGAGCGCATCGACCGGCGCCAG
>SCUH01000176.1 GCA_004298295.1 Betaproteobacteria bacterium
TGCTGCGGAACGGCGGACATGACGATCTCCAGGTCGTGGGCGGTCGCGAACGGCTGCGCTCTCGTGAAGCGCGCGGGCTGCGCCACAGCTTAATACGCCGCCTGTGGACGAACAAAGGGGTTGCCGGCCCTCTTGCGCATTGTAAAATTCATTTTCACATTGCGCCAGGTCGCGCGATGCTAGACTCCCGCGCCGTTCGACACTCCCATGAGCGCAACCCTCATCGACGGCAGGGCGCTCGCGTCGGCGCTGCGGATCTCCGTGCGGCAGAAGGTAGCGGAGCTCGTGGCGCGCGGCGTGCGGCCCTGCCTCGCCGTCATTCTCGTCGGCAACGATCCGGCGTCGCGCATCTACGTCCGCAACAAGTCGCGGGCGAGCGAGGACACCGGCGCGCTCTCCGAATTGCACGAGTTCCCGGACCACACCGCCGAAGCCGCGTTGCTGGAGCGCATTGCCGCGTTGAACGCCGACCCCCGGGTGCACGGCATCCTGGTACAGCTGCCATTGCCGGCGCAGATCCGCACTGGACATGTGCTCGAAGCGGTCTCGCCCGAGAAGGACGTCGACGGCTTTCACCTGCAGAACCTCGGTGCGCTGGTCGCCGGCCGCGCCGGGTTCGTCCCCTGCACGCCGGCCGGCATCATCCAGATGATTGCGCACGCGGGCGTGCCGCTCGCCGGACGCCATGCGGTCGTGCTGGGCCGCTCCAACATCGTCGGCAAGCCGATGGCGCTGCTGCTGTTGCGCGCGGATGCAACCGTGACGATCTGCCACTCGAAGACGCGCGACCTGCCGCTCATCACACGCCAGGCGGACGTGCTGATCGCCGCCGTGGGGCGCGCGAAAATGGTCACCGGGGCGATGGTCAAGCCGGGTGCCTGCGTGATCGACGTCGGCATCAACCGCCTGGCCGACGGCTCGCTCGCGGGTGATGTCGACTTTGCCAGCGTCAAGGAGGTCGCCGGACATCTCACACCGGTGCCGGGCGGTGTCGGCCCGATGACCATCGCCATGCTGCTGGCGAATACCGCGCGCGCCGCCGAGCAGGCGCTCGCCGCAAACTCGGAGCCGCGATGAACCCCCTGCTGGATTTTTCCGGGCTGCCGCGCTTCGACATCCTTCGCCCGGAGCACGTCGCGCCCGCGATCGATCAATTGATTGCCGGCGCCCGCGCTGCGATGGAAAGCGCGGCACTGGCCGAGCCGAGCTGGGATGCGTTCGTGCGGCCGCTGGACGATGCCAACGAGCGCCTGGCGCGCGCCTGGGGGCAGGTCGCGCACCTGCACGCCGTGCTCGACAGCCCGGAATTGCGCGCGGCGTACAACGCGAACCTGCCCAGGGTGACCCGTTACTGGACCGACCTGGGGCAGGACGAGCGCCTGTTCGCGCAATACCGGGCGCTGCGCGCGGCGCCGGAATTCGCGCGCTACGGGCATGACCGGCGCAAGGTGGTGGAAAACGCGCTGCGCGATTTCCATCTCGGGGGCGCCGAGCTGCCGCCGCAGACGAAAGCCCGCTTCGCCGCGATCCAGCAGCAGCTGGCCCAGCTGTCGGCCCGGTTCTCCGAGAATCTGCTCGATGCGACCAACGCCGGCGCGGTGCTCCTGAGCGAGCCTGCGCGCCTCGCGGGGCTGCCGGAGGACGCGATCGCCGCCGCGCGCGAAGCGGCGGCCAGGGCAGGGCTGCAAGGGTGGAAGTTCACGCTGCACATGCCGTCCTGGCTGCCGGCGATGCAGTACGCCGAGGATCGCGCCCTGCGCGAAAACCTGTATCGCCAGAGCGTGACGCGCGCCTCGGAATTCGGCCGCGCAGAATGGGACAACACGCCGCTGATCGCGAGCATCGTTCGCCTGCGCGCCGAGAGCGCCGCGCTGCTCGGCTACCGCAGCCACGCCGAAGTGTCGCTGGTGCCGAAAATGGCGCGCACGCCCGACGAGGTGCTCGAATTCCTGCGCGACCTTGCCCGCCGCGCGCGTCCCTTCGCGGAGCGCGATGTCGCCGAGATGCGCGCGTTCGCGCGGACCGAACTGGGCCTGGACACGCTGCAGGCCTGGGACATCGCCTTCGTCGCGGAGAAACTGCGCCAGCGCCATTTCGAGTTTTCCGACCAGGAGGTCAAGCAGTACTTTCCGGAAACCCAGGTGGTGCCGGGGATGTTCCGCCTGGTCGAGGCACTGTACGGCGTGCGCATCACCGAGGCCAGCGCGCCGCGCTGGCACCAAGACGTGCGCTTCTTCGAGATCCGCGATCGGGACGGGCAACTGGCCGGCCAGTTCTACGCCGATCTGTACGCGCGCGACACCAAGCGCGGCGGCGCGTGGATGGACGAGGCGATCGCGCGCCGGCGCAGGGACGACGGGATCCAGATCCCGGTCGCGCATCTCAATTGCAATTTCGCGCGCCCCCTCGGCGGCAAGCCCGCGCTGTTCACGCACGACGACGTCATCACCCTGTACCACGAATTCGGCCATGTGCTGCACCTGCTGCTGACGCGCGTCGATGAGCTCGGCGTCTCGGGGCTGTCGGGGGTCGAGTGGGACGCCGTCGAGCTGCCGAGCCAGTTCATGGAGAACTTCTGCTGGGAATGGGAGGCGATCGCGCCCATGACGCGGCACGTCGACACCGGTGCGGCGATTCCGCGCGCGCTGTTCGAGCGCCTGCTCGCGGCGAAGAATTTCCAGGCCGGCATCGGCATGCTGCGGCAGGTCGAATTCGCGCTGTTCGACATGCGCCTGCACTGCGCCCCCGACGCCGAGGCGGCGGGCGCCGGCGTGCTGGCGCTGCTCGACGAGGTGCGACGCGAGGTCGCGGTGCTGCTGCCACCGGACTACAACCGCTTTCCCAACGGCTTTTCCCACGTCTTCGCCGGCGGCTATGCCGCGGGCTACTACAGCTACAAATGGGCCGAAGTGCTCTCGGCGGACGCCTACAGCGCGTTCGAGGAGAACGGCGTGCTCGACGCGCGGACCGGGCAGCGCTTTCGCGACGAGATCCTCGCCGTCGGCGGCAGCCGCTCCGCGGCGGATTCGTTCCGCGCCTTCCGCGGGCGCGAACCGCGGGTCGATGCCCTGCTGCGGCACAATGGTATGATCGCCGCGTAAGCTGCGTGAGGAGCGTACCGATGCGATCCGTGCTGGCTGCCGCGCTTTGCCTTGCGGCCTTCGCCGCGAGTGCCCAGGTTTACCGCTGGACCGATGACAAGGGCCGCGTCCACATCACCGACACGCCCCCGCCGGCGTCGGCCAAGAACGTGCGCAAGAGCGGCGAAAGTGCGGCGCCGACGGCTGCCCAGCCTGCCGGCCAGGAACCCTTCGCGGTGCGACAGGCGCGCGCCACCTATCCGATCAAGCTCTACACCGCGCCCGGCTGCGATGCCTGCGCCGAAGCGCGCAATCTGCTCAATGCGCGCGGCCTGCCGTTCAGCGAAGTCAGCGTCATCACCGACGAGCAGCTGCAGGAGCTGAAGAAGGTCGTCGGCAGCACCGCGGTGCCGGCACTTGTCGTCGGCAGCACGGTGCAGCGCGGCTTCCTGGCCAGCCGTTACCATGGCCTGCTCGATGCGGCGGGCTACCCGAAGACCGGCGTGCTGCCGCCGCGCGATCAGGCCGAGCCGACACCGCCCGCGCCGCCGGGCCTGCCGGAGGTGAAGCCGGCGCCCGAGCCCGAGCGCCCCACGGGACCCTACGCGCCCGGCGCGCCGCCGCAGAAGTCCACGAAGAAGTAGTTCCCGGAGGTCGCGGCGTGAGGCTCGCGACCTGGAACGTCAACTCGCTCAAGGTGCGGCTGCCGCAGCTGCTCGACTGGCTGGCGCTGTCGGGTGCCGACGTCGCCTGCCTGCAGGAAACCAAGCTCGAGGACGGCAAATTTCCGCGCGCCGAACTGCAAGCCGCGGGTTACGCGGCGGTCTATTCCGGGCAGAAGACCTACAACGGCGTCGCCATTGTCGCGCGCAGCACGCTGCAGGACGTTTCGATCGGCTTCCTGCAAGAGCACAAGCGTGTCATCGCGGCGACAGTCGATGGCGTGCGCGTGGTCAGCGTCTATTGCCCGAACGGCCAGGCCGTCGGCTCGGACAAGTACGAATACAAGCTGCAGTGGTTCGCGCAGCTGCGCGCGTGGTTGAAAGAGGAACTTTCACGCCATGCGCGCCTCGCGGTGCTGGGCGATTTCAACGTCGCCCCAGAAGATCGCGACGTGCACGACCCCAAGGCCTGGGAGGGCCAGGTCCACGTCTCGGAGCCGGAGCGCGCCGCGTTCCGCGCCCTGCTCGAGCTCGGGCTCGGCGATGCGTTCAGGCTGTTCCCGCAGCCGGAGAAGAGCTTTTCGTGGTGGGACTACCGCAGGATGGCGTTTCGCAGGAACGCCGGCCTGCGCATCGACCAGATCCTGCTTTCGCCGGCGCTGGCGCAACGCTGCACGGCTTGCACCATCGACAAGGCACCGCGCAGGCACGAGCGTCCCAGCGATCACACGCCGGTGCTCGCCGACATCGCCTAGGGATTCATCCCCTGCTGCACGCCGGGCCGTGCCGCCATGCGCGCGGCCCACGCCCTGAGGTGCTCCATGCCGCCCGCCGCTTCGAGGAGCGGCCCGCGCGCCGCATAGTTCGGATACAGCATCAGATCGGCGAACGACATCTCGTCCGCCAGGTACTCCCGCCCGGCGAGGTGCTGGTCGATGACGCGGAAATAGTTCAGCAGGATCTGCTTGAAGAATTCCACGTTCGCAGCGCTTTTCTCCGGCACCACGAACTCGAGGCGGAAAATCGTTCCGCTGGTGCCCGCAACATCGCTCGCCGCCATCGCGAAGTACTGCGCGGCCAGAGCGCGGCGTCGCGGATCGGTCGGAATGAAGCGCCCTGCCTTCTCGCAGGCGTACACCACGATGGCACCGGACTGGGCGAGGGTGAGCGGTTTTCCGCCCGGCCCGTCCCGGTCGACGATCACCGGAATCGCGCCCGCCGGATTGAGCTTGAGGAACTCTGGCTTTTTCGCCTCCCCCTTGGTGATGTCCACCTTGTGCACGCGGTGCTCGAGCCCGCACTCGGCCAGTGCCAGCGACGCGCGCAAGCCGTTCGCCGTGCCCCACAGGTAAAGATCGATCATGCCCGCTCCTTGTGGTCCGTGGTTTGAGGAGCGATGATTATTTCACATGGAACCCGCCGACAGCATCGGCCGCATCGGCTTTCGCAAGTGGTACGAGCGGCAGCTGATCGAGGGCCACGCCTGGTTCATCAGCTGCTTTCTGTGCATGATCGCGATCGCGGTGGTGCTCGAGGAACTGTCGTTCCGGGGGCCGCTCGCGCGCCTGCTGGCGTATGGGGCCATCGTGTTCGCGTCGGGCGTGGTCGGGATCTACGCCTTCCTGCGCTACCAGCGTCTCATGACCCGGGCCGAGCAGCTCGGCGACCTCGCGACCTGCACGCAATGCGGCACCTACGGCCGCTTCGCCATGGTTTCGGCGCACGCGGTCCGCTGCCGCCAGTGCGCCCACGAGTGGCGCCTAATCGATTAGTTCGTAGGCCGGCAGCGTCAGGAACTCGACGTATTCGCCGACGGTGATTCGCTCGAACAGCTTCGCGCCCGCTTCGTACCGGCCGGAACCGTAGGCGGCGTCGCCGAGATCGGTCTTCACCTTCGGCAGTTCCTCGGCGAGGAGCTGCCGGAACAGCTCGGCAGTCACCTTGCGGCCATCGTCCAGCCGGCCCTTTTCGCTGCGCATCCACTGCCAGATCTGCGAGCGCGAGATCTCCGCCGTGGCGGCGTCCTCCATGAGGTTGAACACCGGCACGCAGCCGTTGCCCGCGAGCCAGGCGCCCAGATACTGGATGCCGACCGAGATGTTGTTGCGCAGCCCCGCCTCGGTGATCGGGCTTTCGGGCCGGAAATCGAGCAGGTCCCTGGCCGAGACGTTCACGTCGGGCCGCTGCCGGCCGTACTGGTTGGGCTGCGGCATGTGCTCGTCGAACACCGCTTTGGCGACCGGCACCAGGCCCGGATGCGCAACCCAGGTACCGTCGCAGCCGTCAGTGACCTCGCGCAGCTTGTCCTGGCGCACCTTTTCCAGCGCCGCGTCGTTCGCCGCCGGGTCGTTCTTGATCGGGATCTGGGCCGCCATGCCGCCCATCGCCGGCGCGCCGCGCCGGTGGCAGGTCTTCACCAGCAGCAGGGCGTAGGCGCGCATGAACGGCGCAGTCATCGTCACCTGCGAGCGGTCCGCGAGACAGAAGGCCGCGTTCGAGCGGAACTTCTTGATGCAGGAAAAGATGTAATCCCAACGGCCGATGTTGAGCCCGGCCGAATGGTCCTTCAGCTCCCACAGGATCTCGTTCATCTCGAAGGCCGCGAGCACAGTCTCGATCAGGCAGGTCGCCTTGATAGAGCCGTTCGGCACGCGCAGTTCCTTCTGCGCCGTGGCGAAAATGTCGTTCCACAGCCGCGCCTCGAGATGCGACTCCAGCTTCGGCAGGTAGAAGTAGGGCCCGGAGCCGCGCGCGAGAAGTTCTTTCGCGTTGTGGAAGAAATACAGCGCGAAGTCGAGAATTCCGCCGGCCACCGGCTGGCCGTCGATCAGGACGTGTTTTTCATCCAGGTGCCAGCCGCGCGGCCGCGGAATCAGCACCGCGGTACGCTCGTTGAGCTGGTAACGCCTGCCGCCCTGCTCGAAGGTGATCGTGCGCCGCACGGCGTCGCGCAGGTTGACCTGCCCGTCGATCATGTTGAACCAGGTCGGGCAGTTGGCGTCCTCGAAATCCGCCATGAAGGTTGAAGCACCCGAGTTGAGCGCATTGATCACCATCTTGCGGTCGGTCGGGCCGGTGATCTCGACGCGCCGGTCGAGCAGGTCGCGCGGCTGCGGCGCGATGATCCATTCGGAGTCGCGCAGCGACTGCGTCTCGGACAGGAAATCCGGCAGGTTGCCGGCATCGAACTGCTTCTGCCGTGCGGCACGCGCCGCGAGCAGCTCTCGCCGGCGCGGTTCGAAGGCGCGGTGCAGCCGGGCGACCAGGGCGAGCGCCTCCGGGGCGAGGATCTGGTCGAAACCGGGCGCCAGGGCGCCGGTGATGCGCATGCCTAGGGGAAGGGTGAGGCCCATCGGAGGATCTCGATTGCAAAACGAAAGCGCGAATGTTAGACGATTTTTCACGCCCGGCTCCCTGGTCCAGATCAAGGAAAATGATCCCGCCATTGTCCGCGCCGCGGCGAGCGCAGCGCAGCCGAGGACTAGGCGCCGCCTTCGCTGTCGATGCCGAGTTCCTGGATCTTGCGCGTGATGGTGTTGCGGCCCATGCCGAGCAGCGCCGCGGCCTCGATGCGCCGCCCGCCGGTGTGCGCCAGCGCCTTGCGGATCAGTGCCCGCTCGAATTCCCGCGTCAGCTCATCGAGCATGCCGCTGGCGCCGCGCGCCAGCCGCCGCTCGACTTCCTGCTCCAGCGCCGCTCGCCAGTTGGCGGGCGCAGGCGCGGCCTCGCCGCGGATCTCGAGCGGCAGGTCCGCCAGTCCGATCACCTGTCCGGGCGCCATCACCGTCAGCCAGTGGCACAGGTTCTGGAGCTGGCGCACGTTGCCGGGAAACGCGAAGCGCGCGAGGTGCGCGAGCACGTCGTCGGACAGGCGCTTGGCCTCGGTGCCGAGCTGCGCAGCGCTGTGCGCGAGGAAGTGGCGCGCGAGCAACGGGATGTCCTCGGCACGCTCGCGCAGCGGCGGCATGCGCAGGCGAATCACGTTCAGGCGATGAAACAGGTCCTCGCGAAAGGCGCCTTCGCGCACTCGCTGCTCGAGATCCTGATGCGTCGCGGCGATCACGCGCACGTCGGCGCGCAGCGGCACGTGACCACCGACGCGGTAGTAGGTGCCGTCGGAGAGCACCCGCAGCAGCCGGGTCTGCAGTTCGGCCGGCATGTCGCCGATTTCGTCGAGAAACAGCGTGCCGCCCTCGGCCTGCTCGAAGCGGCCGCGGCGCAACTGCTGCGCGCCGGTGAAGGCGCCGCGCTCGTGCCCGAAGAGTTCCGATTCGAGCAGGTCGCGCGGCATGGCGGCGGTGTTGATGGCGACGAACGGCTTGGCGGCGCGCGCACCGTGACGGTGCAGCGCCTGCGCCACCAGCTCCTTGCCGGTGCCCGACTCGCCGGTGATCAGAACGGTCGCGTTCGACTGCGACAGCCTCCCGATGGCGCGGAACACTTCCTGCATCGCCGGCGCCTGTCCCAGGATTTCGGGCGAACCGGCCGCGGGCTCGAGCGCCGCCTGCTCGCGCAGGCTCTCCTCGAGAGCGCGGCGAATCAGCGCCACGGCCTGATCCACGTCGAAGGGCTTGGCAAGATACTCGTAGGCGCCGCCGTGGAATGCCGCGACCGCCGAATCCAGATCGGAATAGGCGGTCATGATGATCACCGGCACCGCCGGGTGCTGCTGCTTCACCGCCCGCAGCAGCTCGATGCCCGACGCACCGGGCATGCGAATGTCGGACACCAGCACCTGCGGCGCTTCGCCCTTCAGCGCCTCGAGGGCCTCCTGCGCCGAGGCGAACGAACTGAACGCGATGCCTTCGCGCCCGAGCGCCTTCTCCAGCACCCAGCGGATGGAACGATCGTCGTCGACGACCCAGACTGGCTTCATGTCAGTGGCAGCAGGATCCTGAACACCGTGCGCCCCGGGCGACTGTCGCATTCGATCACGCCACCGTGGTAGTGGACGTAGGTCTGAGCGAGCGAAAGCCCCAGCCCGCTGCCGCCTTCGCGCCCCGAGACCAGCGGATTGAAGATCCGGTCGCGGATCTCCCCCGGCACGCCTGGTCCGTCATCGATCACTTGCAATTCTAGTGCCAGCTTGTGCCGCTGCCGCGCAATGGTGATCTGGCGTGCGACGCGCGTGCGCAAGATGATCGTGCCCCGCCGCGACGGCGGCTCAGCCCCGGGCGCGAGGGCCTGCGCCGCATTGCGCGCCACGTTGAGCAGCGCCTGGATAAGCTGCTCGCGGTCGCCCACCAGATCCGGCACGCTGGGGTCGTAGTTGCAGAGGATCGCGATGCCCTGCGAAAACTCGGCGATCACGAGATTGCGCACGCGCTCCAGCACTTCGTGGATGTTGAGCCGCGCCGGCTGCGGCGCGCGATGCGGCGTAAGCAGCCGGTCCATGAGCGCCTGCAGGCGGTCGGCCTCGCCGATGATGACCTGGGTGTATTCGCGCAGCTCGGGCCGCTCGAGCTCGCGTTCCAGCAGCTGCGCCGAGCCGCGCAGTCCGCCCAGCGGGTTGCGGATTTCGTGCGCCAGGTTGCGGATCAGTTCGCGGCTCGCCGCCTGCTGGTCCATGAGGCGCTCCTCGCGCTCGATGCGCAGCTGCTCGCCGATCGGGCGCAGCTCGATCACCAGGGGAACCCCGGGAACTTCGGTGCGCGCCGCGATGCAGGCAAGCGGCAGCGGTTCCTCGCCGGGACGTTCGTAGTTCACGCTCTGGGCGGCGGAGTCCCAGCGCGCCTGCAGCGCATCGCCGAGCGCCCGCTCCAGCTCGGCGCCCTCGGCGAACAGCGACGGGAAATGCTGCCCGAGGAGGTTGCGCGAGGCGATCGCGAGAAGATTTTCGGCGGCGGGATTGGCGTATCGCACGCCCATGCGCTCGTCGAGGGCGAGCACTGCGGTGGCGAGTAGCTCAAGCCCGGCATAGCGGCCGGTCATCGCGCGGCGCCCCCCGTCAGCGATACAGGTTGGCCAGCTCGCGCTTCAGCGCTTCGATGTTCTTGGTGTGGACTTCGACCGCATCCTGGTAGGGCCGCAGCCGTTCCAGCACCCTGGCGTAGTTCTTCTCGTCGCCGCTGCGGATCGCTTCCTGCTCGGCGAGCTTGCGTTTCGCCGTGGCGAGAAGATCCTGTTCCTGCGCCATCTCGCGCTCCAGCGTCTGGCGCTGCCGCTCGCGCGCCGCGGCGCGGTCGTTGACCGACTCCTTCGGGAAATTGGCCGGCGACTTGGCGGCGGACTTGCTCGGTGCCGGCACCACCGTGACGCGCTGCTGCGAGACGATCCGGCAGTTCTTGCCGACCGTGTCCGACTGCTGATTGGTCAGCGTGGTCCGGCCGTCCGTGTCCTTGCAGTTCCAGAGCGTCTCGATCTTCTCGGCCGGCGTGCCCTGGGCCTGCGCCTGCCCCCAGGCCATCAGGGCAAACAGGGTAAAGCGGATCATCGAGCGCATCGGTCGCTTGGGCAGGGCCACGGTCAAGGCCAAGTCTATAAGAAAAAGGGCGGGTTGCCCCGCCCTTGCCTTAACGCAGGTACCCCGTCTTGCGACTACCCGCTGTAGTACATGTCGAATTCCACGGGGTGGGTCGTCATGCGGAAGCGCGTCAACTCCTCTTCCTTGAGCGCGATGTAGGACTCGAGGAAATCGGCATCGAACACCCCGCCCTTGGTGAGGAAGGCGTGGTCTTTCCGGATCGACTCGAGCGCCTCCTCGAGCGATGCGCAGACGTGCGGCACCTTGGCCGCCTCTTCGGGCGGCAGGTCGTACATGTTCTTGTCGATCGGATCGCCGGGGTGGAGCTTGTTCTGCACGCCGTCCAGTCCCGCCATCAGCATCGCCGCAAAAGCGAGATAGGCATTGGCGGTCGGGTCCGGGAAGCGCACTTCGACGCGGCGCGCCTTCGGGCTCGAGACGTAGGGAATGCGGCAGGCCGCCGAGCGGTTGCGCGCCGAATAGGCGAGATTGATCGGTGCTTCGAAGCCCGGTACCAGTCGCTTGTACGAATTGGTGCCCGGATTGGTGATCGCGTTCAGCGCCTTGGCGTGCTTGATGATGCCGCCGATGTAGTGCAGCGCGAACTCCGACAGTCCGGCGTAGCCGTTGCCGGCGAACAGGTTCTGGCCGCCTTTCCAGACCGACTGGTGCACGTGCATGCCCGAACCGTTGTCGCCGACCACGGGCTTCGGCATGAAGGTCGCGGTCTTGCCGTAGGAATGCGCGACGTTCCACACCGTGTACTTGAGGATCTGCATCCAGTCGGCGCGTTGCACCAGCGGCGCGAACTTGGTCCCGATCTCGCACTGGCCAGGCGCGGCGACCTCGTGGTGGTGCACTTCGACCTCGACGCCCTGCTGCTCGAGGGCGAGGCACATCGCGTCGCGGATGTCGTGCAGCGTATCGGTCGGCGGCACCGGAAAATAGCCGCCTTTCACCGGCGCCCGATGCGCCATGTTGCCCGATTCATAGTCGATGCCGGAGGACCAGGGCGCTTCCTCGGACTTGATCTTGACGAAGCAGCCCGACATGTCGACGCTCCAGGTCACGCCGTCGAAGACGAAGAACTCGGGCTCGGGCCCGAAGTACGCGACCTCGCCCAGCCCGGTCGACTTCAGGTACGCTTCGGCGCGCTTCGCAATGCCGCGCGGGCAACGGCTGTAGGGCTTGCCGTCGGCGGGTTCGATCACGTCGCAGTTGATGTTGAGCACGGCCTCGTCCGTGAACGGGTCCATGCGAGCGGTTTCCGGGTCCGGAATCAGCAGCATGTCGGAAGCCTGGATGCCCTTCCATCCGGCGATCGACGAGCCGTCGAACGCGTGGCCGTGCTCGAACTTGTCCTTGTTGAACTGTTTCGCGGGCACCGTGACGTGCTGCTCCTTGCCGCGCGTGTCGGTGAAGCGCAGGTCGACGAACTTCGCTTCCTTGTCCTTCACCATTTTCAAGACGTCATCGGCGGTCATCGCCATCGTCGGGTCTCCTGAGTGGATGAATTCGAATTCGTATACGGGCTGGTCGCTGCAGCCGAGTCCGTGCTCACGAGCAGGATCCGTGCCACGCTTTCGCACCCCGGCCGGCCCCTTTACCGGCGAAGTGCCGGCGACATTATCGCAGCCCGGCGCACAATGTGGGTGCACTTTTTGCGCTCCATGCACCGCGTTCGTGCGCGCCCGCCGGGCTACGCCCGCCGTATAAAATTATGCGTTTCGAGAATCCGAT
This sequence comes from Betaproteobacteria bacterium, assembly GCA_004298295.1. Lineage (GTDB taxonomy): Bacteria > Pseudomonadota > Gammaproteobacteria > Burkholderiales > SG8-39 > 2-02-FULL-66-14. The sequence continues at coordinate 11,946 of SCUH01000176.1, forward strand.
GAGCGAGATCGACGCCATTCGCCAAGCGGCCCGGGAACGCGGACGCCAATTGAACCTGCCCTACGCCGGCGCCCTGCGTCCGCACGAGGCCTACCGCCTGATGCAGGCGGGCGCCCGCCTCGTCGACGTACGCACGCAAGCCGAACTCTACTGGGTAGGGCAGGTGCCCGGGAGCGTGTGGGTGGAATGGAACAGCTACCCCGGGGGGGCGCGCAACAGCGATTTCGTCGGCCAGCTCGAGACGCTCACCGACAAGACCGACACGCTGCTGTTCCTTTGCCGCTCGGGCGGGCGCTCGCATTTCGCGGCCGGCGTCGCCACCGAGGCCGGCTGGCCGGATTGCTACAACGTTCTTGAAGGATTCGAAGGCGACCGCGACCCGGGCCAGCATCGCGGCAGCGTCAATGGCTGGAAGGTGGCCGGCTTGCCCTGGGTGCAGGGCTAAGCGCTCCAGTCCACCCAGCCGAAGTGCGCGGTGAGCAGCACCACCGCCCCGAAGGCGATGCGGTACCAGGCGAACGGCCGGAAATCGTGCGTCGCGACGTAGCGGATCAGCCAGCGCACGCACAAGAACGCGGCGACAAACGAGGCCGCAGAACCCACTGCGAACAGTGGCACGTCGCTCGCCGAGAACAACGCGCGGTGCTTCCAGAAATCGTAGGCGCCGGCGGCGACCAGGGTCGGCACGGCTAGAAAAAACGAGAATTCGGTTGCGGCGCGGCGCGACAGTCCGAACAGCATGCCGCCGATGATGGTCGCCCCGGAGCGCGAGGTTCCGGGGATGAGCGCAAAGGCCTGCGCGACGCCGACCTTGAGCGCGTCGAGCCAGGACATGTCGTCCACGCCGACGACGCGCGCCCTGCGGTCGCCGCGGTCGACCCAGAGGATGATCAGGCCGCCGGCGATGAAGGCGATGGCGACGGGCACCGGCTTGAACAGCTGCGCCTTGATGAGCGAGCCGAACGCGAGCCCGAGCAGCGCCGCGGGCAGGAACGCGATGGCGAGGTGCAGCCAGAAGCGCTGCGCTGCGCGCTCGCTCAGGATGCCCGTCAGCGCGCGGCCAAAGCGCGCGCGGTATTCCCACAGCACCGCGAGCATGGCCCCGGTCTGGATCACGAGCTCGAACACCTTGGCGCGCGCGTCGTTGAAGCCCAGCAGATCGCCAGCGAGGATCAGGTGCCCGGTGCTCGAGACCGGCAGGAACTCGGTCAGCCCCTCGACGATGCCGAGGATCAGCGCGTGTGCGAGCGAGCTTTCCATCACCGCGCGCCCTCGAGGAACGCACGGATCGAGGGCCAGAACCCGGCCGAGCCGTCGCTGCTGTTGTGGTTCGCCCCGCCGAGCAGCACCTTGCGTTTCGGGCCTCCCCATGCGGCGTACAGGCGCTCGGCGTGCACAGCCGGGATCACCTCGTCGCGTTCGGCGATGAGGCACAGCAGCGGCGTCTTGAGCGCCGGCGCGCGCCCGATCGAGTCGAAGGGATGCCTGAGCAGCCAGTCCACCGGGAGATAAGGGTAATAATGTTTCGCCACTGCCGTCAGGCTGTCGAACGGACTGACCAGCACCAGTCCGCGCAGCGGCCGCGCAGCGGCCAGCGCGACTGCCACCCCACTACCCAGGCTGCGGCCGAAGGCAAAGATGCGTTCGGCGTCGACGCCGTGCAAGCGCCGGGCATGATCGTATAGCGCGAGCGCATCAGCGACGAGCGCGTGCTCCGAGGGCGCGCCTTCGCTCGCGCCATAGCCGCGGTAATTGACCAGCAACCACGCCGCGCCGGGCGTCTCGCCGCGCGCCGGTTCGCCGACCGCTTCGAGCATCCAGGAGACTTCCTCGGCGTTGCCGCCGAAGTACAGCACGAGCGGCGCGGCTTTCGCCTCCTGCGGCCTGACCAGCCAGCCGTGCAACCGGGTACCATCGGGTACCGCAAGCGCAAACTCCTGCGCTGCGGGAAACTGCCGCGCGATCTGCGCGCGCCGCGCCTCGGGGAGCGGCTGGCGGTAGAAGATCAGGCTGTCCTGCGCGAGGTAGACGACGAGAGGCAGGCCGACAGCAACTGCCGCAGCGATTTTGAGAAAAGAGACGAGCAGACTTTCCACGGAGCCATTCTAATGGCGGTGGAAGCGGGCGATCTGAAGACGAAAGTCGGCGTTTAGCCCGTACCTACACCTTCCACGTCACCGGATGGGAACGCGATGGGATCAACCACAAGGTTTCAAACTCGAAATCCATCGCCAACTTAAACGCAAATCTCGGTTGGGCCAAGAATATTGCAAGCGCCTTACTTATGCCCTCCTCCAGCCACGAGAGATCATCAAATAACGCATAGTATGTGGCCGGAGCCATTACTCTCAGATGGATGCCTGTTGCGCCAAGTAATGGTTTTTCGGCCTCCGTGTACCCCAGATCTTTCGCATTCTGCCGTGAAAAAATGTAAAGGACGCCATATTGCAAAATTTCCATTGCGGCAAAAAGAGGTGAGCCCCCACGCCCGTTCACCTTTAGCTCAATGAACTCATACCACCCATCCGGACACCGGTGAACGAGGTCAATCGCTCGCCGCCCTTCCCTGCGACGCGTCAATCCTGAAGCTACAGGGACCTGGTTCATCCAGCATCGAGCATCAGACCAAATTTCATCAGGAATATTCACTATCGACTTCTCAAGGATGACCTCGGGACTCCGATTTTTGACGCTAATATTCGGCTGTTTATCGAAGCGCCAGTTATCTTTGGATCCGCGACGGCAGGCCGAGTTGCGCCAATTTTCTCCGATCTTGACGTAAATCTTCTCGATAAGACCCGACACTTCGAAACCCACCATTGGTCTTGTTGCAAGCTCGCGGAAACTCGTCTCGTTCTTGTGACGTCGGGTCTTCCCGATTTCCAAGCCGAACTCCAGATCGATCAAGTCACTCACACCGTCCAAGATGCTTTCCTCTTCCACATCAGGCATGCCACACCTCCCACCATTGACCGTCCTTCTTCATCTGAACGTTGTCGAAATATTCCTTGAATCGTTTGGTTTCAAACGAGTGAATGGGAACCAGCATTTTGGGCGCAATGGCCTTGGCGAAACGCTGCAAATCCTGCGGTGAAGCATGGCCAGAAGTGTGGCACTGAACGAGCGGTATGCCGCGCTTGTCCAGCCATGCGTGGAATGAGCGATGTTCCGCTCGTTTCAGGTAGCCCGGCCAGAGCGAGTAGATGAGTCTGGCCTCTTGCAAACACTCAGCTTTCTCAAGATCGCGCACCATCGATGGGCGAAACAGCATGACGGAACGAGCAGCCTCGGATGCCAATTGCTTGGGAAAGATGCGGAAGGGCCGATACCGATCAGCAAGTGCAAACTGTTGGTTCTTGATAATTTGTCGCCTCTGCGAATCAGGAAGAAAGACTCTTACCCCATTCCAATCCGCCTGAGGCAGACGCGAGTTTCCCGTCACCCGCAGGATTTCAGCGGTGTACATGTCCAGAACGAGCTGCCGGCCTGATCTCTGGCAGGCTTTAAAGATCGTGACGAGCCGGTCAATGTTCTGGCCGGAAGTCCAAACCAACACCATCCCTCTGCTACCGCCGACGTGCTCAAGGAAACACTTTTCAAGCTCTTGCTCAGTCATGAACTTGGCGTCAGAGCCAGAACGCCCAATGGTGGTTCCTTCCATCACTAATACAGCCACATCGGATGGCGGGTGCTTCAAGAATCTCTCAAAGAGCGCTGCTTTCCGGCCATGCCCTCTGAAATCTCCAGAATAGAAGAGTCGTTGCTGATCTGCAGAAACGAGCAGCGCATAGGCATCGTAAGCCGAGTGATCGTTCAGGTACGGCGTGATTGTGAACGGTCCGATGGAAAGCGGCTTACGGGGATCGAGATGAAGGACGTTGCCAAATTCGATCCCCGTCCGCGTGAAAATAGTGGCGGTTTTGAGGATGCGCTCAGTCGCCGCCCCCATGATCATTTGCGTACCTGGAACAAGGTGGCGCGCCAGCCCATAGTGATCCAGATGAGGATGAGAAATTACGACTGCCAGCAGAGAATCGTCCCGCTCCCGAAACCCGTGAACGCGAGGAAGATATTCGATTGAATCGGCCGCCTCCAGGGGAAGGCCGACATCTAGCGCAATTCTCTTTCCTTGAGACTCGATCTCGATACAGGTCCCGCCAACTTCTTGTGTTCCGCGATGAATGCAGACCTTCATCATCCCTCGATGCGCAAGTACCTGCCGAAACTCAGTGGTCCGCCTTCTGAGAGCCAAAACCAGCGCTGCGAAACACGTGCATGACCGCTGCATCGATTGGCAGAGACTCCGTCGGAGAAGCTGGAAGGTCGCCGACTTTGCGACATTCGATGTGTGTGGGCCCTTGATCATTCCAGACAACCAAGACAGTGGATCGTGGCTCTCCCAACCAACTGAAGAAGTAGGCCGCACCCTCTTCGACGCTGTCGTACCAGAACAGGTCAAACTCGACCCCGGTAATTTCCGTTTCTCGATACATCGCTGGCCATGAGGTAATAGGTACAAGCAGCTCACTTGCCGCAACCGGAGGAGGTGGAAATTCGGCCCTTGCTTGGGAATCGTTCGCTCTGTTCTTCATAAAGGATCTCATGGACGCATCGGGGTGGCTAACAGGTGGCGGACGCCAAATCCGGCATGGCCGAAACCGGAATTCCATACCGACACACTACCGGCCCCGCCCGCCGTAATACGTTCGCGCGGCGTTGGTTGTCCGAAACGCCTACTCCCCCGCCAACGGCCCCGCTACGCCTTTCGATACAGTTCGCCGCCCTGCTGCACGAACTCGACCGCCTTCTCCTGCAGTCCGCGCTCGAGCGCCTCGGGCGCCGAGACGCCGTGCTTCTCGGCGTATTCGCGCACGTCCTGGGTGATCTTCATGGAACAGAAGTGCGGCCCGCACATGGAGCAGAAGTGCGCCACCTTCATCGCATCCTTCGGCAGCGTCTCGTCGTGGAAGTCCTTCGCCGTATCCGGGTCGAGGCCGAGGTTGAACTGGTCCTCCCAGCGGAACTCGAAGCGCGCCTTGGAAATGGCGTTGTCGCGGATCTGCGCGCCCGGATGGCCCTTGGCCAGGTCGGCGGCGTGCGCCGCGATCTTGTAGGCCATGATGCCGTCCTTGACGTCCTTCTTG
>SCUH01000177.1 GCA_004298295.1 Betaproteobacteria bacterium
CATGGGCACCGTGATCGTGCCCTTCATGAAGCTCGAGAGCGAAGAGGACTTCGAGAAATTCAAGGAACTGGCGCGCAACGTGCTCGACTTCTTCGCCGAGAACGCGCTCGAGCACGAGCGGGTCGGCGAGACGGTGGACCGCATCGGGCTGGTGAATTTCCTCGACGCGCTCGGGCTGGACGTGGACCCGAACATGATCAGCGAGCCGCGCAACAATCCCTACGTGCGCACCGACGGCTGGGACGAGGAAGCGGCGAAGTGGATCGAGCGCAAGCAGCAGCAGAAGAGCGCGGCCTGAGCAACGGAGAGCACCATGGCACAGCCACAGCAAAGAGCCCCGATCGAAACCGGCGCGCCGGATCCCATGCCGCTGATGCACCCGCTGATGCGCAAGAACTACGGCCAGTGGATCTACCACGACCACCCGCGGCCCGGCGTGCTGATGCACCGCGCGAAGAATGGCGAAGAGATCTGGACCGTGAAAGCCGGCACCCAGCGCCAGATGGACGTCCATACCGTTCGCAAGCTCTGCGACATCGCCGACCGGTTCGCCGACGGGCACGTGCGCTTCACCACGCGCTCGAACATCGAGTACATGGTGGCCGACAAGGCCAAGGTCGAGCCGCTGGTGAAGGCGCTGACGGACGCCGGCTTCCCGGTCGGCGGCACGGCGAACTCGGTGTCGATGATCTCGCACACGCAGGGCTGGCTGCATTGCGACATCCCCGGCACCGATGCCTCGGGCGTGGTGAAGGCGCTGATGGACGACCTTTACGAGGAATTCATCCGGCACGAGATGCCGAACCGGGTCAAGCTCTCGACCTCGTGCTGCGAGATCAACTGCGGCGGGCAGGCCGACATCGCCATCATCGTGCAGCACACGAAGCCGCCGAAGATCAATCACGACCTGGTGGCCAACGTCTGCGAGCGGCCCGCGGTGGTGGCGCGCTGCCCGGTGGCGGCGATCCGGCCCGCGCTGGTCAACGGCAAGCCCTCGCTCGAAGTGGACGAGAAGAAGTGCATCTGCTGCGGCGCCTGCTATCCGCCGTGCCCGCCGATGCAGATCAACGATCCCGAGCATTCCAAGATCGCGATCTGGGTCGGCGGCAAGAACTCAAATGCGAGAGGCAAACCCACATTCCACAAGCTGGTCGCCTCCGGCCTGCCGAACAACGCGCCGCGCTGGCCGGAAGTGGGCGCGGTGGTGAAGAAGATCCTCAGCGTCTACAAGGCCGACGCGCGCTCCTGGGAACGCATGATCGACTGGATCGACCGCATCGGCTGGGCGCGCTTCTTCGAGAAGACGGGCCTGCCCTTCACCAAGTACCACATCGACGACTGGCGCGGCGCGCGCCGGACGCTGAACGCCTCGACCCACATCCGGTTCTAGGCACGCGATGAAGTTCGGCTTGCTCATCAACGAAGGCCCGTACAACCACCAGGCGGCCGACACCGCCTACCAGTTCGCGCGCGCGGCGCTGGCGAAGGGCCACCAGATCCAGCGCGTGTTCTTCTACAACGACGGCGTCAACAACGCCAGCAAGCTCACCGAGCCGCCGCAGGACGATCGCCACATCGTCAATCGCTGGTCGAAGCTGGCGCAGGAGAACGGGGTCGACCTGGTGGTGTGCGTCGCGGCCGGCCTGCGCCGCGGGCTGGTGGAAGACAACCTCGCGCCGGGCTTCCGCATCTCGGGCCTGGGGCAGCTGGTCGAGTCGGGCATCGAAGCCGACCGGCTGGTGGTGTTCGGCGATTGAAGGGGCGCAGATGACCGAGACACGCGACGACATCGCGCCGGTGGAAGCCGGCGGCGTGCGCAAGAAGTTCATGTTCGTCAACCGCAAGGCGCCCTACGGCACGATCTATGCCCTGGAAGGCCTCGAGGTGGTGCTGATCAGCGCCGCCTTCGACCAGGACGTGAGCCTCGCCTTCATCGACGACGGCGTCTACCAGCTCGTCAAGGGCCAGCAGACCAAGGGGCTGGAAGTGAAGAACTTCTCGCCGACCTACCGCGCGCTCGAGGGCTACGACATCGAGAAGCTCTACGTCGAGCGCGAGGCGCTCGAGGCGCGCGGCATCCGCGAGGAGCAGCTGCTGGTGCCGGTGCAGGTGGTGAGCGCGCAGGAGATGACGCAGCTCATGGAACAGCAGGACGTGATCGTCGGC
>SCUH01000178.1 GCA_004298295.1 Betaproteobacteria bacterium
GTGCACGAGCAGCTGAAGGAGCCCGGCGCCGGGCGCGTCATCGTGATCGATGGCGCCGGCAGCCTGCGTGCCGCGGTGGTGGGCGACATCCTCGTGCAACGCGCGAAGGACATGGGCTACAGCGGCTACGTGGTGAACGGTTGCGTGCGCGACGTCGCCGACTGCAGCCGCATCGACATCGGCCTGATGGCGCTCGCGGCCAACCCGACGCGCCCGAAGAAGAAGGGGTTCGGCGAACGCGGTCTGCCGGTGGCCTTCGGCGGTGTCAAGTTCTCGCCCGGCGAGTGGCTGTACGCCGACGAGGACGGCATTCTCGTCTGCGCGCGCCAGCTCGCCTGAGCGGCGCTAGGTTTCGTACACCGCCTGCGCCACGACGAGGCGCGCCTCGTCGAGGTTGCGCACCAGGTTCTCGAATTTGCGGGTGGCGTCCGCGCCCATGAGCAGGTGCAGACCGAGCGGCGGCCGGCCGCGCGTCGCGAAGCGCTCCAGCAAAGCGCGGAACCAGGCGAGCGATTTTGCCGTCACGTCTTCCCAGTGCCGCTGGCGCAGGCCGAGCGATTGCAGCAGCCGCGCGACTTCCGCCGGCGCCTCGAGATGGCTGATCGAGGCGTCGCCCGCCCACGGCACCGGAAAATGGGGCTCGCCCGCGGCGCCCCGGAACACGTCGTGGAACAGCAGCTTCCCGCCCGGGACCAGCACGCGCCGGATCTCGCCGTAGAAGCGCGCCTTGTCCGCGATGTTCATCTGCACGTGCTCGGTCCAGGCAACGTCGAAGCTCGCGTCGGGATAAGGCAGCTCGAGTGCGCTCGCTGCCCGAAACGCGGTCCGCGCGGCCAGGCCGCAGCGTTCCGAAAGCAACGTCGCGACGCGGCAATATTCCCCCATGAGGTCGATCCCCGTCACGTGGCAACCGTATTCGGCAGCGAGGTAGCGCGCCGAACCGCCGATGCCGCTGCCGACGTCGAGCACGCGGTGCGTGGCCTCCAGCTGCGCGAGCGCAGCCAGCTCGCGGGAAGCGTCCCGCCCGCGGATATGGAACGCATCGAGCGGCGCGAGGTCGCCCGGCGCGAGATGCTCGATGTCCTTGCCCGCCGCGCGCAGCGCCTCGAGGATCCGGGTCGCCAGATCGCCGGCCCCGTAGTGCGAGATCACCGCTTGATGCGCTGCGCTCATGGCTGGCTCCTGCAAGCTCCCGGCACGATAATAGCGCAGCCCCCCATGGCGCAGGCCTGCATTCCGGTAGAGCTGGCAGAGTCGTTTCAGCCCGTGATCGGCGCTGCAGTGATGCTGCGGCCGCTGCGCCCGGAAGACGTCGACATCGAGACCGCGTTCGTGCAGGGTCTGTCGGCGGAGACGCGCGCCAACCGCCTCCTGGGGGGCGCGATCAAGGTGACGCGCGAGTACATCGAGCACCTGACACAGGTCGACTACGCACGCGACATGGCGCTCGCCGCAACCGTGATGCTCGAGGGGCAGGAAACGCTGATCGGCGTGGCGCGCTACGCGCTCGAAGGCGATGGCCGGAGCTGCGAATTCGCGCTCGTGATCGCCGATGCCTGGCAGGGGCGCGGCATCGGACGGCGCATGCTGCAGAAACTGATTGCGGTAGCGGCCGCGCGCGGCGTCACCCGCCTCTACGGCGACACGCTGGCGACCAATCGCGGCATGCTCGGGCTGGCGAAGGCGGTCGGCTTCACGCTCGGGCGCCATCCCGAGGAGTCGCACCTGACGCGCGTGACGCTGGACCTGACTGCAGCCGCCGCCTCGTGAGCGGTGCGCCGACTACGCGGCGAGGAACTGCTCCTCGCTGAGCGCCATCACCGCGCCCGAGCCGTTCACCACCGTGTCGCGCAGGCCTGCGGCCTGCGACAGCACGTGGTCGCCGAAAAAGCGCGCGGTCACGATCTTGGCCGAATAGAACGCCGCATCGCCATCGTTCGCGGCCAGCTTGCGCTCGGAGATGAGCGCAGCGCGCGCCATCTGCCAACCGCCGCACACGATGCCCATGAGCTTGAGGAACGGCACCGCGCCGGCAAATGCCACGCGCGGGTCCTTGCCCGCGTGCGCGAGAATGAAATCGACGCAGTCGGACACGGCTTTCACGCCCGAGGCGAGCGAGGCGCGCAGCGCCTGGATGTCGGCGTTGCGCGATTTCGCCAGCTCGGTGTCCAGCTTGCGCAGCTCGTCCAACAGCGCCTTCGCCGTGGCGCCTGCCTCGCGCGCGATCTTGCGCCCGACGAGGTCGTTGGCCTGGATGCCGGTGGTGCCTTCGTAGATCGTGGTGATGCGCGCGTCGCGGTAATGCTGCGCGGCGCCCGTCTCCTCGATGAAGCCCATGCCGCCGTGCACCTGCACGCCCAGCGATGCCACCTCGATGCCGGTCTCCGTGCACCAGCCCTTGACCACCGGGATGAGCAGATCGACGAACGCCTGCGTGTGCTGGCGCACGGTCTTGTCCGGGTGGCCATGCGCGGTGTCGAGCGCTGCGGCCGCGACATAGGCGAGCGCGCGCATCGCTTCGGTCTGCGACTTCATCAGCATCAGCATGCGGCGCACGTCCGGGTGACGAATGATCGGCACCGCCTTGCCGCCCGCGGCGAGGTCGCGCCCCTGGACACGGTCCCTGGCGTAGGCCAGCGCGCGCTGGAAGGCGCGCTCGGCAATCGACACGCCCTCGAGCCCGACGGCGAAACGCGCCGCGTTCATCATGATGAACATGTACTCCAGGCCGCGGTTTTCCTCGCCCACGAGGTAGCCGATCGCGTGATCGAACGCCATCACCGCCGTGGGACTGGCGTGGATGCCGAGCTTGTGCTCGATCGAGACGCAGTGGGCGCTGTTGCGCGCGCCGAGCGAGCCATCGGCATTCACCAGGAACTTCGGCACCACGAACAGCGAGATGCCCTTCACGCCCTCGGGCGCATCGGGCGTGCGCGCGAGCACCAGGTGCACGATGTTCTCGGTGTAATCGTGCTCGCCGAAGGTGATGAAGATCTTCTGGCCGGAGATCAGGTAGTGCTCGGCCTTGCGCTCGGCGCGCGTGCGCAGCAGCGCGAGGTCGGACCCGGCCTGCGGCTCGGTCAGGTTCATGGTTCCGGTCCACTCGCCGCTCGCCATCTTCGGCAGGAAGGTCTTCTGCAGTTCGGCCGAGCCGCGCAGTTCCAGCGCGTGCAAGGCGCCCTGCGTCAGCATCGGGCAGAGCGAAAAGCTCATGTTGGCGCTGCACCACATCTCCTCGACCGGCGTCGCGATGAGCCTGGGCAGCCCCTGCCCGCCCCACTGCGCGGCGACCGGCAGCGCTCCCCAACCGCCCGCCACGTACTTGCCGTAGGCCTGCCTGAAGCCCTTGGGCGTCGTGACCTCACCCTGGTGCCAGCTCGAGCCCTCCTGGTCACCAGAATAATTCAACGGATCAAGCACTTCAGAGGCAAACTTCGAAGCTTCCTCAAGTATCGCATCGGCAGTATCCGGGGTCGCTTCCTCGTATCCCGGCAGCGTCGCGATCTGCGCCAGGCCGGCCAGCTCATTCAGCACGAAACGCATATCCCTGAGTGGGGCGGTATACACGCTCATTGGTTGGCTCCCGGTGGCGCGCCTTCAGGCCTTGTCGAGTTCTGCGATCAGTTCGGGCACCACCTTGAACAGGTCGCCCACGATGCCGTAGTCGGCGACCTGGAAGATCGGCGCCTCCTCGTCCTTGTTGATGGCCACGATGACGCGGCTGTCCTTCATGCCGGCGAGGTGCTGGATCGCGCCGGAAATGCCGATCGCGACGTACAGCTCGGGGGCGACGATCTTGCCCGTCTGGCCGACCTGCCAGTCGTTCGGCACGAAACCCGCATCCACTGCGGCGCGCGACGCACCCATCGCCGCATTCAGCTTGTCGGCGAGCGGTTCGAGCAGCTTGAAATTCTCGCCCGAACCCAAGCCGCGCCCGCCCGAGATGACGACGCGCGCCGAGGTCAGCTCGGGGCGTTCCGATTTCGCCACCTCGCGCCCCACGAAGCTGGACAGCCCGGCATCCGCCGGCGCAGCGACGGACTCCACCGGCGCGGCGCCGCCCGTTGCCGGCACCGCGTCGAAACCCGTGGCGCGCACCGTGACGACCTTGATCGCGTCCGCGGATTGCACCGTGGCCAGTGCGTTGCCGGCATAGATCGGCCGTACGAAGGTGTCCGGCGCCGCCACGGCAACGATCTCGGAAATCTGCTGCGAATCGAGCAGCGCGGCCACACGCGGCATGACGTTCTTGCCGTTCGAGGTCGCGGGCGCGAGCAAGTGCGTGTAGCCCTTCGCGATCGAGACGATCAGCGCGGCAACGTTTTCCGCGATCTCGTCATCCAGCTGCGGCGCATCGGCGTGCAGCACTTTGGCAACGCCCCCGACCTGGGAGGCCGCCTTGGCCGCGTCCGCGCAATGATGCCCCGCCACCAGCAGGTGGATCTCGCCGCCGATCTTCTGCGCGGCGGCAATGGTGCTGAGCGTGGCCTTCTTGAGCGCCCGGTTGTCGTGTTCCGCGAATACCAGGACGGTCATCAGATCACCTTGGCTTCGTTGCGCAGCTTGTCGACCAGCGCCTTCGCGTCCGGCACCTTGACCCCGGCCTGGCGCTTGGGCGGTTCGGTCACCTTGAGCGTGCGCAGGCGCGGCGCGACGTCGACGCCGAGCGCGTCGGGCTTCAGCGTCTCGAGCGGCTTTTTCTTCGCCTTCATGATGTTCGGCAGCGTGACGTAACGCGGCTCGTTCAGGCGCAGGTCGGTCGTGATCACCGCGGGGAGCCGTACCGAGATCGTGTCGAGGCCGCCGTCGACCTCGCGCGTCACCTGCGCGCGACCGTCGCCGACCTTGACCTTGGAAGCGAACGTGGCCTGCGGCCAGCCGAGCAGCGCCGCGAGCATCTGGCCGGTCTGGTTCGCATCGTCGTCGATCGCCTGCTTGCCGAGGATGACGAGCTGCGGGCTCTCCTTCGCGCACACGGCCTTCAGGAGCTTCGCCACCGCGAGCGGCTGCAGTTCCGCATCGCTCTCGACCAGGATTGCGCGGTCGGCGCCGATGGCGAGCGCGGTGCGCAGGGTCTCCTGGCAGGCCTGAACGCCGCAGGAGACCGCCACCACTTCGCTCGCGACGCCGGCCTCGCGCAGGCGGATCGCCTCCTCGAGCGCAATCTCGTCGAATGGATTCATGGACATCTTGACGTTGGCGGTCTCGACGCCGGTGCCGTCAGCCTTGACGCGCACCTTGACGTTGTAATCGACCACGCGCTTGACGGGCACAAGGACTTTCATCGGGGGGCCGGGGGTCGGTGGATGGGATTTCGGAGCGCGAAATTATACCGCCCGCCCCGCCGGCGGCCTGATGCCCTGGATCAACGACCGGTGAAGCGCGGCACGCGTTTTTCCTGCCAGGCCTGCACGCCCTCGCGCAGGTCCTGCGAGGCGCCGCATTGCGCGACGCGCTCGCGCAGTGCGTCCCGGTCGAGCGCGCCGCGCGCGATCTCGTTTAAAGCGCGCTTCATGCCGGCGACGGCGAGCGGCGCCAGGCCGGCGACCGTGTCCGCAAGTTCGCGCACGCGCGCATCGAGCCGGTCGGCCTCCACCAGCTCGGTCAGGTAGCCCATCTCGAGCATGCGCCGCGCGTCGATCTTTCGCGCCGTCAGGAACAGCTCCTTGGCATGGTTGAGCCCCAGCCGCGAGACGTAGCGATGCAGCCCGCGCTCGTAGTAGTGCAGCCCGAGGCGCGCCGCGGGCATGAGCATTTCGCTCGCGGCAATGCCGACGCGGAAATCGCAGGCGAGCGCCAGATCGGTCGAACCGCCGTAGACGCCCCCGTTCAATGCCGCAATCGTCACCAGCGCAAGGTCCTCGACGCGGTTGACCAGACGCTCGAAGGCGCCGCCGCCGTCGGACCGCCCTTCCCCTGCCGGCAGCTTCTGGATCGTGTAGCCGGCGCTGAAATGCCGGCCACGGCCGCGAAACACGAGCACGCGCAGCGCAGCGTCGCGCTCGAGCGCTTCCAGATGCCGATGCAGCACGTCCAGATCCTCGGGTTCTACCCGGTTCGCCTGGCGCGGCCGGCGGAATTCGATCGTGGCGACCGCGCCCTCGAGCGTCAGCGCCGGCGGCGCCGCGTCCTGCAGATCCGTCATGCGCGCATGATAGCGATACTTCGATTGACAGCCGCGGGGGCGGCGCAAAAAATCCACCGACTGCCAAGCGGGCGATGCCCCGCTCGAGTGCAGCGATCCGTGCCTCAGGGAGTGACGCCATGCTGAAAGACAAGGTCGTCGTCGTCACCGGAGCGGGCGGCGGCATCGGGCGCGATTGCGCGCTCGCCATGGCGGCCCACGGCGCCCGCGTGGTGGTGAACGACATCGGCGCCTCGGTGTCGGGCGAAGGCCGGGATACCGGGCCGGCACAGCAGGTCGCGGACGAGATCCAGGCGCTGGGCGGCCATGCCGTGGCGAACACCGACAGCGTCGCCGAGTGGGAGTCGGCCAACCACATCGTCAGGACGGCGATCGACGCCTTCGGCCGCATCGACGCGGTGGTCAATAACGCCGGCATCCTGCGCGACCGGTTCTTCTTCAACCTGTCGCCCGAAGATTGGAAAGCGGTCATCGACGTCCACCTCAACGGCACGTTCTACGTTTCGCGCGCCGCGGCGCCGTACTTCAAGAGCCGGAACGCCGGCCGCTACATCAGCATGACCTCGACCTCCGGGCTGATCGGCAATCTTGGCCAGGCCAACTACGCGGCCGCCAAGCTGGGCATCGCAGCCCTGTCGAAGTCGATGGCGCTCGACATGGCGAAATACCGTGTCACCTCGAACTGCATCGCGCCCTTTGCCTGGAGCCGCATGATCGGCACCATTGCCGCGGACACGCCGGAGCAGCTGGCGCGCCTGGAAAAGCTCAAGCGCATGGCGAGCGCCAAGATCGCGCCGCTTGCGGTGTACCTGGCGAGCGATGCCGCGCAGGCGGTGAGCGGCCAGATTTTCGCTGTGCGCGCCAACGAGATCTTCCTCATGTCGCAGAACCGGCCCCTGCGCTCCGTGCACCGCGCCGAGGGCTGGACGCCCGAAGCGATCGCGGCAATCGCCATCCCCGCGATGCGCGCGCAATTCTATCCGCTCGAGCGCTCACAGGACGTATTTTCCTGGGATCCGGTCTGACGCCGGCCGCCCCCGCCGGCCGGACTTGCCGTCGGGTCGGAATTCCGCGAAGCTAGCGCACATGGAAGGCAAGCGTTTCGGGCGCTATCTGATCGTGGGCGAACTCGGGCGCGGCGCGATGGGCGC
>SCUH01000179.1 GCA_004298295.1 Betaproteobacteria bacterium
GCCGGCCTTGCCCTCGCGCAGCGCGTCGCGCATCGCGGCATACTGCATGTAGCGCAAGTTGGTGCGGATGCCGACCGCGCGCAGGTAGCCGATCATGGCCTCGGTCTGCTGGCGCTCGCGGTAGGCGTAGAGGTCGATCTCGAAGCCGTTCGGGTGGCCCGCCTCGGCGAGCAGCGCCTTCGCCTTGGCCGGATCGTAAGGATAGCGCGGCGCGCCCTCGTCGGTGCAGCCGAACTGCTGCGGGAAGCACAGCGTGTGGATGACGCGCGCGCTCTCGCCCACCACGGTCTTGAGCATCGCCTCGCGGTTGATGGCGTGCGCGATCGCCTTGCGCACGCGGATGTCCTTCAGCACCGGAGTCGGCGTGCCCTCGCGGGTCGCCATCGTCAGCCACACCACCCGCATGCTTTCGCCCGCCACCACGTTCAGGTCGCGCACCGATTTGAGCTGCTTCGCCTGGTCGGGCGGCACGTTGAAGATCCAGTCCAATCCCTTGGCCATCAGCTCCGCGGCCTGCGTGTTCTGGTCCGGGATCAGGCGCAGCTCGATCCTTTCGATCGCCGGCTGCGGCCGGGGGCTGTCCTTGAAATAGTCCTTGTTGCGTTCGAACCGCACCAGGCGTCCGGGCTGGTGCTCGGTGACGCGGTACGGACCGGTGCCGACGGGCTTGGCGCTCATTCCCTTCGGTCCCGCCTTGGCGTAGTACTCGTTGGGGTAGATCGGAATCGGCCCGGCGAGGTACTCGAGCGCCGCGGGGAACGGCTTCTTCAGCAGGATGCGCACCTTGTGCGCGTCGACCTTCTCCGCTTTCTCGATCCAGTTGACGTTCTGCTGCGTGACCGCCTTGTTGGCGGGGTTGGAGACGTAATTCAGGGTGTAGACGACGTCGTCGGCGTCGAACGCCTCGCCGTCGTGGAAGCGCACGCCCTTGCGCAGGTCGATCTCGAGCGTCTTCTGGTCCACCCATTTCCAGGCGGTTGCCAGCAGGGGCTTGTATTCGTTCGACTTGGGATCGCGGTAGATCAGCTGGTCCCAGATGTGGTGCGCGATGATGACCCCGAGGCGCACGTTGTTGAAGTACGCATCGAGGCTCTCCGGCACCTGATTGCCGGCGATGCGCAGCGTGTTGTCGCGCTTGCCTGCGTGGGCCGGGGCCGAGAGCGCCACAGCCACGGCGACTGCCGCCGCGATATGGATCGTGTTCATGAGGTTCTCCTTGTGAGTCCCGACTGGGATGATACATACAGATGGCATGCGACCCGGCCTCGATCGTCGCCGGCGAGCGCAGGCAGATCCCTGCGGCACTGCGCCAGCGCCGCGCTGCAGCGGGGGTGGAATGCGCAGCCCGGGGGCGGGTCGATCGGATCGGGGTAGGCCGCCCCGAGGTGCGTGTCGGGAACCCCAAGCCCGGGCTCCGGAGTCAGCACCGAATCGAGCAGCGCGCGCGTGTAGGGATGGCGCGGAGCCCGGAACAGCTCGTCCGTCGCCGCTTCCTCGACGATGCGGCCGAGATACATGACCGCCACGCGCGTCGCGATGTGCTCGACCACGGCCAGGTTGTGGCTGATGAAGAGGTAGGTGAGCCCGAGTTCGCGGCGCAGGTCCTGCAGCAGATTGAGGATCTGCGACTGCACCGAGACGTCGAGCGCCGACGTCGGCTCGTCGCAGACGACGATCTCCGGGTGCGTGATGAGGGCGCGGGCGATCGCGACGCGCTGGCGCTGACCGCCGGAGAGCTGGTTGGGGTAATTGTGATACAGGCGGCGCGCAAGCCCCACGTGCGCCATCATCGCCTCGATCTGCCGGCGGCGCTGGGCGCCGTCGGCCACGCCCTGGACTTCGAGCGGCAGGCCGATGATGGCGCCCACCGTCTTGCGCGGATTGAGTGACGAGTAGGGATCCTGGAACACGGGCTGGATGCGGCGTGCCACGGCGTGCCGGCCGTGCGCGGCCAGCGTCTTGCCGTCGAGCCGGATCTCGCCCGCGGAGGGCTCGAGCAAGCCGATCATCAGGCGCGCCAGCGTGGACTTGCCGCAGCCGGATTCGCCCACCAGCGCGAGCGACTCGCCGCGCCCGATCGCGAGCGACACGCCGCTCACCGCGTGCAGCGGCCGCTTGCGCATGAAAAGCCCGCCGCCCACGGCAAAGCTGCGGCTCACGTCATCGAGCTCGATCAGGGGACTGTTCATGCCGCGAGGACGCAGCGGACCTCGTGCCCCGCATCGACCCGCCTGAACTCCGGGCCGGGCCGCGCGCAGTCGGGGCGCGCGTATTCGCAGCGGTTGCGAAACTGGCATCCGGCCAGTTCGCCGATCGGCGTTGGCACGAGCCCCGCGATGACCCCCAGTTTCTCGCCCGGCTGCGTGCGACCCGGCACGGGTATGCAGCGCATCAGGCCCCGCGTATACGGGTGGCGCGGTGCCTGGAACAAGGCCTTGACCGGGGCGCTTTCGACCACTTCGCCCGCGTACATCACGGCGACGCGGTCGGCGACCCGCGCCACGATGCCGAGATCGTGCGTGATCAGGATCAGCGCCATCTCGAACTCGCGCTGCAACTCCTTGAGCAAATGCAGAATCTGCGCCTGGACGGTGACGTCCAGCGCGGTGGTCGGCTCGTCTGCGACGATCAGTTCCGGGCCGCACATCAGCGCCATGGCGATCATCACCCGCTGGCGCAATCCGCCGGACAGCTGGTGCGGATACTGGGACAGGCGGCTCCCCGCCGCCGTGATGCCGACGCGATCGAGCAGGAACACGGCGCGTTCTCTGGCCTTGGACCGCGGCAGCCGGCGGTGCCTGAGCAGCGCTTCTTCCAGCTGATTGCCTACCGTATAGGCCGGATTGAGCGAAGTCATCGGTTCCTGGAAAACCATCGCCATCCGGTCGCCGCGCAGATCCGACATCGCGCGCTCGGGGAGCGCGACCAGATCCTGGCCACCGAAGCGCAGGCGCTGCGCCGAGCGTTGCGCGGCTGCGGGCAGCAGTCCCATCAGCGCGAGCGCCGTCAACGACTTGCCGCAGCCGGATTCACCGACCAGGGACAGGGTCTCGCCCCGATCGAGCCGCAGGTCGACGCCGCGGACCGCGTGCAGCAGGCCGGAGGGCGTCGGGATATCCACGCGGAGGTTTTCGACTTCGAGCAGCGCGGCCATGGCTGCCCGAATGTACCGGGCGCGACCGGATTTGCAAGCTGCCTGGCGGC
>SCUH01000180.1 GCA_004298295.1 Betaproteobacteria bacterium
ATGACCCCCTCGAACACCGCGCGCGCGGGACCCTTCATCCAGACGGAATTCTCCCCCCCGGCCCAGGACACCGTCAACGTGCCGCCGCGCGCCTGCACCGTCACCGGCGAATCGAGCAGCCCGCGCGCGATGCCGGCAACCGCCGCCGCGCAGGCGCCGGTGCCGCAGGCGAGCGTTTCCCCCGCGCCGCGTTCGTAGACGCGCAGCCGGATCGCATGCCGGTCGAGCACCTGCATGAAGCCGGCGTTGATCCGATCCGGAAAGCGCGCGTGGCGCTCGATGCGCGGACCCTGGGTCGCCACCGGCGCCCGATCGACGTCGGCGACCAGCTGCACGGCATGGGGATTGCCCATCGAAAGTATTACGACCTCCACCGATACTCCGTCGACCTCGATCGCCTGCACGAGGGGCGAGGCCAGCCGCGGCGGCCCCATGTCGACGCTCACTTCGCCGTCGGCTTCCAGCCGCGGCGCGATCAGGCCGCCCAGGGTCTCGACGCGGATCTCGCGCTTGGCCGAGAGTCCCCGCGCATGCACGAACTTGACGAAGCAGCGCGCGCCGTTGCCGCACTGCTCCACCTCGCCGCCGTCGGAGTTGAAGATGCGGTAGCGAAAATCGGCGTCGGGCCGGCGCGTGGGCTCGACCACCAGGATCTGATCGCAGCCGATGCCGAAACGGCGATCGGCAATGCGCCGCAGCTCGGCCGCATCGAGGGCGAAGGGCTCGCGCGTCGCGTCGAGCACCACGAAATCGTTGCCGGCGCCCTCCATCTTGGTGAACGCGAGCCGCGTCATCGCGGCGCCCGCGCCAGCCGCTCGCGGATCAGCGCGCCGACGCGCAGCGCGAGATCGAGCGCGCGCCGCCCCTCGGCGCCACTGACTTCAGGCGCGCCGCCTTCGCGCACGGCGCGCAGGAACGCTTCCGTCTGCAGGCGCAGGGCGTCGGCGCGCTCGAAGCGCGTTTCGGTTTCGGCGATGCCGCCGCCGTCGCGGCGCACGTGCCGCAGCCGGTGCCCCTGCAGATCCGCCGAGACGTACTGGTCGTGGCGAAAGACCCGGAGCTTGCGCACCGGCGCCTGGCTGACGCGGCTCGCCGACACGCTCGCGACACAGCCGTCGGCAAACTCGATGCGCGCGTTGGCGATGTCGATCGCATCCGTCAGCACGCGAAAGCCGCAGGCGCTCACGGCCTCGACTTCGGCGCGCGCCAGCGCCAGCACGAGGTCCAGGTCGTGGATCATCAGGTCGAGCACCACGTCGACGTCGGTGCCGCGCGCCTTGAAGGGCGACAGCCGCTCGATGTCGATGAAGAGCGGCCGGCCGGGCTCCGCGGCGAGCGCGCGAAACGCGGGATTGAAGCGTTCCAGGTGCCCCACCTGCAACACCAGGCCGCGCGTTTTCGCCCGGGCCAGCAGGTCGTCGGCTTCCGCCACCGAACGCGCCAGCGGCTTTTCCACGAGGACGTGCACTCCGGCGTCGAGGCACGCGCCCACGACTTCGTGGTGCCGTTCGGTCGGCACGGCGACACAGGCGACCTCCACCCGCGCCAGCAGCTTGCGAAAATCGGTCTCCGCGGCGCAGTCGAGCTCGGTGGCCACTTCGCGTGCGCGCGCGGCGTCCGCATCGACCACCGCAATCAGATCGGCGGCATGGCTCGCGGCAAGCTTCTGGGCATGAAAGCGCCCCATGTAGCCCACGCCGATGGCCGCGGCACGCAGTGTTTTCAGTAGAACCTCTCTTCGCCCGGCGGGCGCGTCTTGAAGCGCTTGTGCATCCACAGATACTGCTCCGGCGCCTCCAGCACCCGGCGTTCAATGTACTCGTTCATGCGGCGCGTGTCGGCGACCGGGTCGGCGGTGGGGAAATTCTCCCACGGCGGCTCGATCGTGACTGCGTAGCCTGCGCCGCCGGGCAGGATGCGCGTCACGCAGGGCAGCACCCTCGCACCGGTAATGCGCGCCAGGCGCGACAAGGCGGTCACCGTGGCGGCCGGCACGCCGAAGAACGGCACGAACACCGAATCGCGCGCGCCGTAATCCTGATCCGGCAGGTAGTAGAACGGCCGGCCGCTGCGGATCGCCGCAACCGCCGCGCGCACGCCCTCCTGCCGCGAAATCTGTTCGGTGTCGCTGAAGCGGGCGCGGATCCGCAGAAACAGGGCGCTCAGCTGCGGGTCTTTCTGCACCGCGTAGATGCCTGCGATGCGGGTGGCCCGCGTCAGGCGCGTGACGCCGGCATCCAGACCGACGAAATGCGGCGCGAGCAGCAGCACCGGGTGGCCTTCGAGCGCGCGCAGGTGCTCCAAGCCGCGCAGCCGGACCAGGCGGTCGATGCGCTCGCCGCTCGCCCAGGCGAGGATGCCGCGCTCGAGCAGGCTCCGGGCAAAGGCCCGGAAATGCGCGCGCGCGATGCGCTCGCGCGCCTGCGGCTCCATCGCCGGGAAGCATTTCGCGAGATTGATGCGCGTCACCTCGCGCCGTTCGCGCACCAGCCAGAAGGCCGCGGCCCCGATCGCATTGCCGATCGCAGCGAGCAGCGGCAGCGGCAGGAAATGCAGCAGCCACATCAGGGCGATGACGCTGCGGCTCAAGCCAGGCCCCTCACGCCGGCGTGCCCGGCACGCTCACACCCTGCGGCGTCTTGTAGCGGTTGTAGCCCCAAAGATACTGTTCCGGGCATTCACGAATGAGCGCTTCGAGCGCGCGGTTGATGCGGCGCACCGCCGACTCCCCGGCGAGCGCCGGCGGCAGCGCACGGGTCACCAGGGCGTAGCCGCCGCCGCGCGGCAGGCGCCGGGCATAGGCCAGGTAGCAGGCGTACCCCGGCCGGGCGGCAAGCCGTGCCGCGAGCGTCATCGTGTAAGCGCTCCGGCCGAAGTGTTCGGCCCATTCGCCCTCGCCCACGC
This sequence comes from Betaproteobacteria bacterium, assembly GCA_004298295.1. Taxonomy (GTDB): domain Bacteria; phylum Pseudomonadota; class Gammaproteobacteria; order Burkholderiales; family SG8-39; genus 2-02-FULL-66-14. The sequence goes on from SCUH01000180.1 coordinate 2,905, forward strand.
CCGGCACCTGGTCCGGCAGAAAGCCCACCGCTTCGCCGCGCCGGAGTGCCGCGAGCAACTCGCGCACGCCGGAGTGGTCTGCCCTCGCGAGGCGCACCTGCGGCCGCGCGCGCCCCTCGCGCATCAGGGGATCGAGCCATGCCAGCTTCGGCGGCCGGTACAGAACGGTGATCGGCATGCGCGTCGCGGCAAAGAGCGAAGTCACCTCGAAGCAGCCCAGATGGGGCGAAAGAAACACGATTGGTTCAGCGCCGCGGGCCCGCGTCCAGACTGCGGTGTCGCCTTCGAGCGAGCGCACCAGCGCGGCGACCTCGGCATGCGGCCGAAACCACAGTGCGGGCAGCTCGGCGAGCAGCTTGCCCGCCTCGGCGACGGCGGCGCGGCGCGTGCGTGCATCGCCAAAGCCCGCCTGCTCGAGGTTCGCGCGCAGGTGCCGCCGGTAGGTGGCCGATCCGAGGTAGATCAGCCAGCCGAGGAATACCCCGGCAGCGTGCAAAACAGGCAGCGGCAATCGTGCCGCCAGGCGCATCAGCGCGCGGGACATCTGGTATCCTTGCAACCCCGTTTTTCGAGCCACCCCATGAGCGAATTCCTCTTCACCTCCGAGTCGGTATCCGAGGGGCATCCGGACAAGGTTGCGGACCAGATTTCCGACGCCGTGCTGGACGCGATTTTAAGGCAGGACAAGCATTCGCGCGTCGCCGCCGAGACCCTGGTCAAGGACAACCTGGTGGTGCTCGCGGGCGAGATCACCACCCGCGCGCACGTCAACTACGACGAGGTCGCGCGCGAGACCATCAAGCGCATCGGCTACACCGATCCGAAGATCGGCTTCGACACGCACACCTGCACCGTGCTGGTGGCCTACGGCCAGCAATCGCCCAACATCGCGCAGGGCGTGGACGAGGGCAAGGGACTCGACCTCGAACAGGGCGCAGGCGACCAGGGCCTGATGTTCGGCTACGCCTGCGACGAAACGCCCAGCCTGATGCCGCTCGCGATCTACCTGTCGCACCGTCTGGTGGAGCGGCAGTCCGAGCTGCGCCGCGACGGCCGCCTGCCGTGGCTGCGGCCCGATGCGAAGTCGCAGGTCACCGTGAAGTACGTGAACGGCAGGCCGGATGCGGTGGATACGGTCGTGCTCTCCACGCAGCACGCGCCGGGCATCACGCACAAGGAGATCGAAGAGGCGATCATCGAGCACGTCATCAAGCCCGTGCTGCCGAAGAGCATGCTCAAGGGCCAGATCAAGTATCTGGTCAATCCGACCGGCGCCTTCGAGATCGGCGGGCCGAAAGGCGACTGCGGCCTCACCGGGCGCAAGATCATCGTCGATACCTACGGCGGCTCGGCGCCGCACGGCGGCGGCGCGTTCTCCGGCAAGGATCCGTCGAAGGTGGACCGTTCAGCCGCGTATGCCGCGCGCTACGTGGCGAAGAACATCGTCGCCGCGGGATTCGCTTCCAAATGCCTGGTGCAGCTGTCCTATGCGATCGGCATCGCGCGGCCGACGAGCGTCATGGTCACCACGCACGGCAGCGGCAAGATTTCGGACGACGCGCTCGCGAAGCTCGTGCAGCAGCACTTCGACCTGCGGCCCAAGGGCATCATCCAGATGCTCGATCTGCTGCGGCCGATCTACGAGAAGACCGCCGCTTACGGCCACTTCGGCCGCGAGGAGCCCGAGTTC
>SCUH01000181.1 GCA_004298295.1 Betaproteobacteria bacterium
GCCGCCGACCTCGTCGCGCAGGCTGTCGACGAACAGGCCGAGCGCGTGCATCGGCTGGCGCAGGTCGTGGCTCGCCGTGGCGACGAAGCGCGACTTGGCGACGTTGGCCTGCTCGGCTTCGTCCTTCTTCCGGCGCAGCTCGGTGGTGGCCTCGGCGATGCGCCGCTCGAGGTCGTCGCGCGCCTGCTCGATGCGCGAGGCCATGCGATTGACGCCCTCCGCCAGCCCCTGCAGCGGACTGGCCTCGTCCACCGCCACGCGCGCCGCCAGATCGCCGCGGCCGACCTGCTCGACGGTCTGCGCCAGCGCCACCAGCGGCCGGCTCACGCCGCGGCTCAGCCGCACCGCCAGCACGCCGCCGAACAGCAGGCCGCCGAGCGTCACCAGCAGGCCAGCGATGATCAGCGCGCGCTCGAGCTTGGCGAGGTTGGCGCGCGACAGCTCGAGCGCAACGTGGCCCAGCAGCTCGGGGGGACGCGCCTTCGAGGACCCGCTGCCCTCGAACAGGGAATCGACCGACAGCTCGCTCGTCGCGACCGGCTGCAACACGAGATGCCGCAGGCCCTTTTCGATCTCCTGCGTCACGGCCGAACTGGCCGCATCCCGGGGCAGCGCGATGTCGGACTGCCCCGCTTGCGCCAGGACCGTGCCATCGCGATCGATGATCGCCACCGCCGCGACGTCCGGTTCGCGCATCGCGGCATTGGCGAGCATCTGCAGCGCAGACCGGTTGCCCGCGAACAGGCCGATTTCGGCGTTCGCCGCGAGCTGGCGCGCGAGCGCCTGGGCTCGCTGCTGGTGCGCGCCCGAAAGGTCGCCGATGCGCGCATGCAGGAACACTGCCGTGAGCATCGCGGCGACCACGATGGCCGGGGCCAGCGCCACGACCAGCAGCTGCGTGCGGATGCCGGGCGATTTCATCGCGCGGACTCCAGCCGGCGCAGGCGTTCGGCAAGCATCGCGCCGTCGTCCAGCTCGATCCCCAGCGAGCGCGCGACGTGCGGATTGACCCCGACCTCGAAGTCCTGCGGATGCTGCTGCGGCGGCAGCTCGTGTCCTGCAAGTGCGGCGCGCAGCGCACGCCCGGCCTGGCGCCCGATCTGATCCGGGGTCGAATACAGGGCGAGCAGCGCCCCTGCGCGCACGTAGGCCGGCGAGAACGCGACCAGCGGCACCCGGCCCATGAAAGTCGAGCGCAGCACGTTCTGGATCGTACGGCTGTTGTAGACGACGCTGTCGGGCACCGCCAGCAGCACGTCGGCCTCCGCCAGCACCTTGTGCAGCGCGCCCGCAAGATCCTCCGGCAGCTCGACGCGGCCGACGTGTACGCGCAGGCCCTGCGCACCGGCGCTCGCCGCGAGAGCGCCGCCGAGGGCGGCGGTTTCCGGTCCGAGCAGCACGCCGATGCGCCGCCGCTCCGGCAGGGCGAGACGGATCAGCGCCATCTGCCGCGCCAGCGGCTGGTCGAGCAGCAGCACCGATGGCGGTTTGCCGCGCCCGCGCGCGCCCTCCGCGATGCGGTCGTACGCAGCCTTGGGCAGCAACAGGCACAGCTTGATCGACGCCGACACCGTGTTCTGCGCCAGAGCGCTACAGGCATCGGTGCCGATCGCGACCGCTGCACGCAACGGCATGCGCGCCAAGCCATTGATCTCGTCGGTCTGACGCTGCGTCACCTCGGCGGCGCCGCCCAGTTCGCGGCGCACGGCTTCGGCGGCCTCGGCGTACGCGCCGCCGCGCTCACCCAGGATGAGCGCAACGGCCTCGGCGGCGCCCGCCGGGGTCGTCGCCAGCGTGCCCAGCCCGAGCAAGCACAGGATGGCGATTGATCGCACCGCGGTCATCCGGTCGGTCTGGCGCGGGAACTCGGGTTCGTGGGGAGGCAGACCCGGCGCAATCTACCCTGCGGTGGCGCAAAACAAAAGCGGCGCGCCGCAAGACTCCCGGGGTATTACGACTCAGGCGTCGGCGCCTACGACTTAGGTCTGATCGGGGACGCCGTCACGGCGCGCAGCGCCGCTATACTTCAGGCGCCCGCGGCCGCAGCGAAGCCGCGTCTTTTCTAGGAGATCATCATGCGAATCATCGGATTGCCTGCGGCGGCGCTACTCGGCATGGCCACCCTGCTGCCCTCCCCGGCGGCTGCCGTGTCGTTCCAGTTGGGGCATCGTCCCGAAATCGGCGCGATCCAGGCGCCGAAGACCGCCAGGGCCGGCCAGCCGGTCCCGATCACGGTGACCGCGAGGAAAGAAGGCGGCGCGGGCTGCGGCCTCGTGGTCAGCTTCGGCGATGGCAGCGACCGGCAGTTCAAGATGAATGGCGATGACGGCAAGTTCCCCGTGACCCTGGAGCATACGTACAAGAAGGACGGCAGGTACACGGTGCGCGCCAGCGGCCGCACGATCACGACCAGCAAGGAATGCAAGCACAGCAGCAGCACCGTGATCCAGGTCGGCGAACCGAAGCCCGCCGCGAAAGCGAAATCCGGCAAGACGCCGTGAACGGGCGCGCGAGGGCACGCTCGCTCGCCGCGGCCGGATTGCTGGCGGCCGGCGCCGCCGCGATGGCGCAGTCGCTGCAAGCACCCGCGGTTGCGCCGGTGCGCCCGGTCACCGACACCTACTGGGGCGTGGCGGTGACCGATCCCTACCGCTACCTGGAGGAGGTCAAGAACCCCGAGGTCGAGGCCTGGATGCGCGCGCAGAACAGCCACACGCGCGCGCTGCTCGACAGCATTCCCGGTCGCGCGCCGATGCTGGCCCGCGTCAAGGAAGTCGAGGATGCCGTCGCCGGCCGTGTCGTTGGCGTGCAGCGCCTGAAGAACGGCCTGTGGTTCTACGAAAAGCGCGGTCCGCGGGACAGCCAGTTCAAGCTGTACCTGCGCCGGGGACTCGCCGGGAAAGAACGCCTGCTGGTCGACCCCGAGCGCATCGGCAAGGCCAAGGGTGTGCCGCACGCGATCAATTACTACGCGCCTTCGGACGACGGGCGTCACGTTGCCTTCGGCATTTCGGCGGCGGGCTCGGAGGAGGCCACGATCCACGTCATCGACACGCGCACGCTCAAGCCGGTGACGGCGCCGATCGATCGCGCGCAGTACCCGCAGGTTTCCTGGCTCGAGGACGGCCGCGGCTTCTTCTACATGCGCCAGCAGGAAATGAAGCCGGGCATGGACAAGACCGAGAAATACCGCAACGGGCGCGTGTATTTCCGCCGCCTCGGCGCGGCGGCCGGCGCCGACCCGATGCTGCTCGGCCCGGGATCCCATCCGCGCGTCCGCGTTGCGCCGGAGGACTTTCCGTATATCGTGCCGCAGCCCGGCAGCCGCTACGCCATTGCGCTCGTCGTTCACGGCGTCGACCGCGAATTGACGATCTACGCGGCACCGCTGAAGAGCGCGCTGCGGCCCGATGCGCCCTGGGTCAAGATCGCGGATGTCGAGGACCAGGTGACGAGCCTCGCGGTGCGCGGCAACGACGTCTACCTGCTCACCTACAAGGACGCGCCGCGCTACAGGATCGTGCGCACGCGGCTCGATCGGCCCGACCTCGCCTCGGCCGCCACGGTGATTCCCGCCGGCCGGCAGGTCGTCGTCGGCATGGGGGCGGCACGCGACGCGCTCTATGTGCAGGTGCGCGACGGCGCGAGCCAGCGCCTGCTGCGCGTGCCGCAGGGCGGCGCACCGGAGGAAGTCCCGCTCCCCTACCCGGGAACGGTGGAAGTCAGTGCGGCCGATCCACGCATGCCCGGGGCGCTGGTGCAGCTGATGGGCTGGACGCGCAATTTCCAGTACTACCTCTACGATGCCGCGCATCGCCGATTGAAGCTCACCGACCTGCAGCCGCTGGGCAAGTTCGACGCGCCGCAGGACCTGGTCGCGACCGAGGCGCTGGTGCGCAGCCACGACGGCGTCGAAGTGCCGCTGTCGATCATCCACCGCAAGGGCATGAAGCTCGACGGCAGCAATCCGGCGATCCTCTACGGCTACGGCGCCTACGGCATTCCGGACGATCCGTTCTTCGTGCCGCGCCTGCGCGCCTGGTACGACCAGGGCGGCATCTGGGCGGTGGCGCACGTGCGCGGCGGCGGC
>SCUH01000182.1 GCA_004298295.1 Betaproteobacteria bacterium
CATCAGCGCCGCGATCCCGTATTTCGGCTATGCCCGCCAGGACCGGCGGCCGCGCTCGGCGCGCGTCGCGATCAGCGCCAAGGTGGTCGCCAACATGCTCGCCTCGGTGGGCGTGGCGCGGGTGCTGACGATGGACCTGCACGCCGACCAGATCCAGGGCTTTTTCGACATCCCGGTGGACAACATCTACGCCGCGCCGGTGCTGCTGGGGGACGTCTGGAAACAGCGCTACGACGACCTGATCGTGGTCTCGCCCGACGTCGGCGGCGTGGTGCGCGCGCGCGCCCTGGCCAAGCGCCTGGAGTCTGATCTCGCGATCATCGACAAACGCCGCCCCAAGGCCAACGTCACCGAGGTGATGAACGTGATCGGCGAGGTGCAGGGGCGCACCTGCGTCATCATGGACGACATGGTGGACACCGCCGGCACGCTGTGCAAGGCGGCGCAGGTGCTGAAGGAGGAGGGCGCCATCAAGGTGGTGGCGTATTGCACCCATCCGGTGCTCTCCGGCGGCGCGGTCGAGCGCATCGCCGCTTCCGACCTCGACGAGCTGGTGGTGACCGACACGATTCCGTTGCGCGAGGATGCGCGCGCCTGCGCCAAGATCCGCCAGCTTTCGGTGGCCGCGCTGCTGGCCGAAACGATTCTCAGGATCTACACCGAGGACTCGGTGAGTTCGCTTTTCATCGAATAGATCAATTTTTCCAACCCCGCGGATGACTGGTCGCGGTCGCTGCGGTATCTTCTGATAGGAGTGCAACCATGAAATTCGAGATCAACGCGCAAAAGCGCGAAGCGCAAGGCACGGGTGCGAGCCGCCGTCTGCGCCGTACCGGCAAGGTGCCGGGCATCATCTACGGGGGCGCGTCGGACCCGGTCAACATCGCGCTTGACCACAAGGAACTCTACCGGCACCTCGGCAACGAGAAGTTCCACGCCTCGATCCTCACCGTCACGCTCGACGGGGTCGCCGAGCCGGTGCTGCTGCGCGCCTACAACATGCACCCGTTCAAGTCGCAGGTGCAGCACGTCGATTTCCAGCGCGTGATGCGCGACCGCAAGATCCACATGAAGGTGCCACTGCACTTCGTCAACAGCGAGGTTTCGCCCGGCGTCAAGGAGCAGGGCGGGGTCGCCAACCACGTGGTCAACGAAATCAATATTTCCTGCCTGCCCGACGACCTGCCGGAATTCATCGAGGTCGACATGGGCAGCATGAAGGTGGGCGATTCGATCCACGTCAAGGACCTCAGGTTTCCCAAGGGCGTCGACCCCGTGCTGCACCGGAACGAGAACCCCGTGGTGGCGACGATCATCGTGCCCGCACTGGTGACCGAGGAAGAGGAAGCGGCTGCTGCCGAGGCCGTGCCCGCGGCATCCGAGATTCCGACTACCGAGCAGGCGGCACCCGCCGAAAAGGCGGAGGAAGGCGCTGCGGAGAAGGCCGGCGAGAAAGCCGAGAAGAAAGAGAAGAAGTAAGCGCTCAACTGCCATCGCCCTGCCGGGCGCGCCGCCACAGGCGCTGCGCCCGGCGGCGCGCTTCCCATGACTATCCGATTGATCGTCGGCCTGGGCAATCCGGGCAAAGAGTACGAACGCACGCGGCACAACGCGGGTTTCTGGCTGCTCGAGCGCTTTGCGCAGGCCTCGGGCGTGGTGCTGCGCAAGGAGGCCAAGTACCAGGCGCTCGTCGGCCGTCATGCCGCGAGCGGGGCCTGGCTGCTGCTGCCGCAGACCTACGTGAATGCGAGCGGCCGCGCGGTGATCATGCTGGCGGGGTTCTTCAAGATCACGCCCGCCGAGATCCTGGTCGCGCACGACGAGCTCGATTTTGCGCCCGGCGTCGCGAAGTTGAAGCTGGGCGGCGGCATCGCCGGGCATAACGGGCTGCGTGACATCTCGCAGCGGCTCGCCTCGCACGAGTACTGGCGCCTGCGCCTCGGGATCGGCCATCCGGGCGACAAGGACCAGGTGCACGACTACGTGCTGCAGAAACCGCCGCAGGAAGAGCGCGCCGCCATCGAAAGCGCGCTCGAGGCTGCGCTCGCGGTGTTGCCGCTTTGCCTCGCGGGCGACCTGCAGGGCGCGATGCTGAAGCTCCACACCAAGGACAAGGCTTGAGCCTGCGCTGCGGCATCGTGGGCTTGCCGAACGTCGGCAAGTCGAC
>SCUH01000183.1 GCA_004298295.1 Betaproteobacteria bacterium
ACTACCAGGCTATTTCCTGAGCCCGAGCGCCTCGCGCGCGATGCCGTCGAGCAGCGCCTCGACTTCCTTCAGCGCCGCCCTGGAAGCCGCGGAGCCGTCCGGGCGCCAGGGCCTGCGATAGGCCACCGTGACCGTGTCGGGCTGCTGCGCCGTCGCGTACACCACGATCGAGTAGGGGCACATCGCCGCATTCGCGGCGTCCGCTTCCATCGTCTTGCGCGACAGCGCGGCGCTGCAAAAGACGAAGGCCTGTGCGTCGACGTAAAGCTTGCGCGCCGAGCCGACGTCCTTGCCGGTGCGCTCGAGCATGCGGTTGACGTGCGAGTGGTAGTCGATCACCAGCCCCTTCGCTTCGATCGCGAGCTTGAGATCGTCGCGCACCTCTTCGAACTTCGCTTTCTTCGAGTAGCTGACCACCGGATGCGGATCGGCGGCCTGCAGAGCCGTTGCGCAGGCTGCGATGGCGGCCAACGTCAGAACGCGGTGAACCATGGATGGCCTCATTGCGCGGTTGAGTGAGAAAGTTCGGCTTCGATTTCGGCAAACGTGCGGGCGGGTGCGCCGGTCGAGACCGGCGTGCCGAGCTGCTTCTCTAGCTGCGAGGCCGAAAATACGCCGCGCACGGCGTCGTGCCCCTGTCCATCCTCCTCGACCACCATGGCGTGCTGGCGGCCTGCGAGCTTGAGCGTCGCTAGGATATGCCCTACCCGGGCGTGTGCGACCTCGGCCATCGGCAACACCTCGAGACGCGCGCGCGGCGTCATGAGATCGCGCACGCGGATGTCGGCGCGCCGGCCGCCGTAGCGCGCCAGGTGCTGCATCGGTTTTTCGCCGAGCAGATCGGTCGCCGTGATCAGGCCGAGGATCGCGTTGTCCACGTCGACCACGAACAGCGAGCGCACGTTGCGCCGGATCATGACGCGCGTCGCCGCCTCGATGTCGACATCGGGATCGGTCAGCACCGCCGGGACCTGCCGCAGATCGGTCATGACCGCAGTCGCCGCATCGCCCGGCTGCACCCGCGCTGCGGCCTCGATCAAGGGCTGCCGCACTATGGTGCCCGCGCGCATCAGGCGGGCTTGAATCGGTGCGTAACTTGTTTCCATGGAACCCTCCTCAGATGGCGCGGACACCGCACCGGCGCGGTCCGACGCCGCATGATTCGTCCGGCAGGCGCAACCGCGCAAGCGAATATTGTGATCCCAAAATCAGGGCGTCGAATGCCGGCTGCGGGCGGCTCCATAAGGCGCGTTTAACCACCGACCAAATAGCCCACTTGGACAGACCGCTGCGGCGCCAATACGCTCGCCCGCTGGCGAACCATCCGGTTGGCTCTCGACCGAAGCGGTCGACCTTCACGAGGGAGAACAGATGAAACTCAATGCAAGCCGTTTGGCGATCGCGGTCGCCGCGATGGCAGCAATGCCGGCATTTGCCGAACCCGTCCTGATGTCCGCCGAGTGGACCAAGGGTCTGTGCAGCGCATGGAACAACGATCCGGTGCTCACCCAGAAGCTCGCCGAATCGGGCTGGGCGAAGAACGACAAGGGCCGCGGCTTCAAGGTGATCCAGATCTATCGCACGGATTGCGCCAAGCGGCCGACCGCGGAAATCCGGCTCGCGCTCAGGGACGGCAAGGCGGCCTGCGTGTACGGCGGCGCGGCGGAGACCGCGCGGCTCGAGTCCGACGCGGACTACGTCATGGATGCGAATACCTCCCGCTGGGAGGAGATGGGGCGCGGCGAGTACGGCCCGATGAAGGCCATGATGTTCGGCCGGCTGTCGTTCGATGGTCCGATGGGCGAAGCCATGGGCAACATGGGACCGTTCGAAGCCTTCCTGACGCTGGTGGGGAAGGTTCCCTACGATTCCAGGACCTGCACGCAATAGCCCTCGCCGAAACCGGAAAAAAAGAAAGGGCCGGATCGCTCCGGCCCTTTCCATTTGCGTTGCGCCTGCAGCGCGCTTACATCTTCCAGCCGACCGCGACGCCGAGCGAATCCTGGTGCATCTTCAGGTTGGCCTCGCCGCCGCCGAACGGCACCGCCGGAATCGAGCCCGAGCCGTTCACGTTCTTCTTGAACGCGTGCATGTAGCCGGCGGTCATCTCCATCGTTCCCATCGACCAGGTGGCGCCGAGCGTGAAATGGTCCTGGACCACCGCCGGGAAGATGATGTTGAGCAGCGTGTACTGGTTCGGGATCGGCTGCTTGCCGGTGGCGAATCCTGCGCGCAGCGTGAGCGAGCGCGAAACGTCGTAGCTCGCGCCGATCTTGTAGGCCGTCATGTTGCGCCAGCCGAAGCCCGGGCCGTTCGAAGCCCCGAGCGCGCACACGCCCTGGAACAGGCAATCGGGCGTGGTGCCGATCGCCGCCACCTTGGCATAGTCGATCTGCTGCACGTCCGCGGCGATCGTCAGCTGCGGCGTGGCCCTGACGGCGATCCCGATGCCGTACGTGGCGGGAATGTCGAGGTCGCCCTGACCGCGGAACAGGCCCTCGTACTGGCTCAGCTTGCCCATGTTCGTCTTGGGCTGATACATCGCGCCCACCGTGATGTTCTCGGTGAGCTTGCCGGTCCAGCCGATCCGCACGCCGATGCCGGTCGAATCGTCGCGGCCGCGGTTGGTCACCCGGTCTGGAGTCTGCGAGAAACCGGCGAACGGCTCCAGGCCGGAAGCGCCGAACTGGTGATAGGCGAGGTTGAGCGACAGGCCGATCGAATGGTTCGCGTTCGGCTTCCACGCTATCGTCGGCGCGATAAACAGCTGCATGTAGTCGACGCCGCCCGGGTTGCTGCCGCCGAAGGCGCCGAATGGGTTGGTGTCGAAGGTCGTGTTCATGCCGCCGTTGCCGTACACCAGGACGCCGAGCGCCAGGTTGCTGCCGCGCATGCGGTTGTAGCCGAGCCCGGGAATGAGGAAATTCTTCCGGCCGCTGCCGCTGTAATTCCCGTTCAGGCCGAAGCCGTTGCCCGTGATCTCGCCGTCGCGGATCGGGCGGAACCACTCGAGCTCGACGTCGAGCCGGTTACCGACGAAACCGAGGTTCGCCGGATTGGCGACGCCGCTCATGGTTTCCTGCGGCAGCGCGATGCCGACG
>SCUH01000184.1 GCA_004298295.1 Betaproteobacteria bacterium
CACCTGGCGAAAGCCTCGCAGGAGGCCCATGCGCGGCCGCGCTTCGAAGTGTTCCGCGCCATGATCCGCTACATCGACGAGTTTCCCGAGCGCCTGCACCATCCCAAGGAAGACGCGTACCTGTTCGAACGCCTGGCCGCGCGCGCACCCGAGACCGCTGCGCTGATCGGGGCGCTGCGCGCCGAGCACGTCGAGAGCGCGCAGCGCGTGCGCCAGCTCGAGCGCGCGCTGGACGAGTACGAGCGCTGCTGGCCGCTCTGGAGCGGACCCTTCATCGCCGTGGTCGAGGATTACGCCGAGTTCCATCGCCAGCACATGCGCCGCGAGGAGCTCGAACTGCTGCCCGCGGCCGAACGTGCCCTGACGGCGGAGGACTGGCGCGCGATCGAGGAGGCGTTCGCCGGCAACGAGGATCCGATCGCCGACCTGCGCGAGCAGGACCTGGCGCAGCTCTACACGCGCATCGTGAGCATGGCGCCGGCGCCGATCGGGCTCGGCGCGCGCTGGGACCAGGCGCCGGGCTGAGCCGGGCGCCGCGCCCGGTTCAGCGGCAGACCAGAACCGGCGTCTTCGAGTGCGTCAGGACCTTGGTGGTTTCGCTGCCGAGCAGCAGGCCCGAGAGGCCGCGCCGTCCGTGCGAGGCCATGACGATCAGGTCGCAGCCCTTGGCGTGGGCCGTGCGCACGATGCCGTCCCACGCCTGGTCGGCGGTCATCGCGACCGCCTTGCAGTCGATACCGGCGGCCTTGGCCTCCGCCTCGACGGTGGCGAGCGCCTTCTTCGCCTCGGCCTGGGTGATCTCCTTGTAGCGCTTGGGCGTGACTTCAGGGACGTAGATCACAGCCTCGCCGTATACGGGTGGCACATAGGGCGGGATCACGTACACGCCCATCAGGCGGGCGTCGAGCGACTTGGCCAGCGCCACCGCCGTCTTGATCGCCTTGACGGACAGCCGGGAGCCGTCGGTGGGAACCAGAATGTGCTTGTACATGAGCGTCTCCTTCACAACGCACGATAGGCCCGATTGGGCCCCGCGCGTTGACCTCTGTCAAGCATGCAACGCCCCTTGCGCAACGGCGGCCAGCCCGGCGCGGTCGCGCAGCAGGATGTCGCGCTTCTCGACTTCGATCAGGCCCTGATTGGCAAGCTCGCGCAGCAGGCGCGAAAAGGTTTCCTTGGTGACGCCGAGGCGCGCCGCGATCACGGTCTTGGTCGCGGGCAGCCGCGCGCGTCCGTTGGCGTTTTCCGCGGCGAGCGATTCGAGGTAGGCGGCGACGCGCTGGCGCGCGCTCAGCAGCGTGCTCGCCTCGACTTCGCTGACCAGGTCGTGCATGCGCTCGGAGAGGCTGGCGAGCAGCCCGCGCGCGAAATTGAGGTCGTGCTCGAGCAGGCTGATCACGGCCTGCGACGGGAACACCACCAGCATGGTGTCGGCGAGCGCCACGGCTTCGAGCGGATTGGGGCGCTCGCGGAACACCAGCGCCTCGCCGAAGGTCTCGCCTGCGCCCACCAGGCGCAGCACTTTTTCCTCGCCGCCGTTGGCGCGCAGCGCGAGCTTGAGCAGGCCGTAGGCGACGCCGAAAAAGCAGTTCAGCGTTTCGCCGCGACGGCACACCGTGGCGCCGCGGCGCACGTGCTGCACGCGCGCGTGGCGCGCGAGCTCCACCAGCTGCGGCCGCGCCACCTGCCGAAACATCGGCATGTTGGCGATGACGCCTTCAAGTAGCCCTGTTGCCATGCGTCAAATGCTGTCACGCCCATGGACCGCGTAATTGAGGCAGATCAATCGTTTTGTGCCGCAGCTCGGGGATAGTTCCGCCAGACCGTCGTGCCCGCGCCAGCCTGGCGCGGGCGCGCTGAACGGGGCCGGATGAAAACGCTTCGCATTCGAGGCAGGGAAACGGGTTGGATCGTCCAGGGTGGCATGGGCGTGGGCGTGTCCGCGCACCGGCTCGCGGGCAGCGTGGCGCGGGAAGGCTGCGTCGGCACGATTTCGAGCGTCGACCTGCGCCGGCATCACCCTGACCTGATGCTGGCCACCGGACGCTCGCGCGACAAGCTGGCCATCGAGCGCGCCAACCTGGTCGCGCTCGACCGCGAGATCCGCCTGGCGCGGGAACTGGCCGGCGGCAACGGCATGATCGCGGTCAACATCATGCGGGCGGTCACGCAATATGCCGCGTACGCGCGCCAGGCCTGCCTGTCCGGGGCCGATGCCCTGGTGGTGGGGGCGGGCCTCGCGCTCGATCTGCCGGAGCTGGCCGAGGACTGGCCGAACGTCGCCCTGGTGCCGATCGTATCGGAAGCGCGCGCGGCAACGCTCATCGTGCGGCGCTGGCTGCGGCGCGGGCGCGCGCCGGATGCGATCGTCATCGAGCAGCCGCGATTTGCCGGCGGGCACCTGGGGGCGGCGCGGCTCGACGAAGTGGCCGACGCGCGCTTCGAATTCGAGCGCGTCCTGCCGGAGATCCGCCGCGCGCTGCACGCGCTCGGCCTGGACGCCGATCGCCTGCCGTTGATCGCGGCGGGCGGGATCAATTCGCCGCAGCGCGCGGCGCAGGCCTTCGCGGCGGGCGCCGACGGCGTGCAGGTGGGCACGCCGTTCGCCGTCTGCACCGAGGGCGACGCCCATGTCAATTTCAAGCGCGTGCTCGCCGCGGCAAAGCGCGAGGACATCGTGGTGTTCATGAGCGTCGCCGGGCTTCCGGCGCGCGCCGTGCGCACGCCCTGGCTGGCGCGTTACCTCGAGAAGGAAGCGGTGCTGCAGAACCGCGCCAAGCCTAAGCGCGAGTGCACGTTGGGCTGGGATTGCCTGGCGCAATGCGGCTTGCGCGACGGCCTGCCGCGCGCGGGCCAGTTCTGCATCGACCATCATCTGGCGGCCGCGCTGCGCGGCGACGTCGAGCGGGGGCTTTTCTTTCGCGGCTCGGAGCCGGTGCCCTTCGGGGGCGAGATCCGCCCGGTGCGCGACCTGATCGCGTATCTGCAGGGCCTGCACTGAACCGGGAGGCCCTCGTGATCCCGGGACGTGGCAGATAGAATGGCGCTCAGCTCACGCGTGCCGGAGTAAATGGCGATGAAGATTCTGCTGGCGGTGGACGGTTCGGGATACGCGCTCGATGCGGTGCGTTTCATGCTCGAGCACCTCAATTGGGCGACAGCGCGCCCGGACGTGGAGCTGGTCACGGTGCATCCGCCGGTGCCCAAGCTGCCCGGCATGGGCAAGGTCGTGGGCCGGGCGCAGATCGAAAAGTACTACGCCGAGGAAGGCGCGGCGCAGCTCGCCGGCGCGAAGAAGCTGCTCGACGCTGCCGGCCTCAAGTACGACGCCAGGGTCCTCATCGGCCCGATCGCCGAGACGCTCGTGGCGCACGCCAGGCGCAGCCGCTGCGATCTGATCCTGATCGGTAACCGCGGCATGACCGCGGCCGCCAACATACTGCTCGGCTCGGTCGCGACCAAGGTACTGCACCTGTCCGGCGTGCCGGTGCTGCTGGTAAAGTAATTGCGATGCAAACCCTGCAGCTGAAAATCGAAGGCCTGCATTGCGATGGCTGCGTGCGCAGCGTGACGCGCATGCTCACGGCGATCCCGGGCGTGCAACGCGTCGAGGTGTCGCTCGCCCAAAGCCGGGCCGAGGTGAGCTTCGACCCGGCGCGGACCGGCGTCGCGGATTTCAAGCGCGCGGTCGAGCGCGCCGGGTTCAAGGCGCCCTAGGCCGTCACGCGCAAGCCGCGCGCACTTCCACCAGGTCGGTCAGGCTTTGCAGGCATTTTTCGATGCCGTCCTGGCGCAGGGTCCGCGTGCCCTCTGAAATCGCGGCGGCGCGCAGCTCGTCCACACCCGCGCTGTGGCGCACGAGCGGGCGGATCTTGGGCGAATTGACCAGCAGCTCGTGGATCCCCAGGCGCCCCTTGTAGCCGCTGCCCTGGCAGTGATCGCAACCCTTGGTGCGTGAGAGCTGCAGGCCGCCGCCGAAGCGCTGGCGCCAGTCCGCGATCACCGTCTCCGCAGCCAGCGTGGTTTCGGCACAGTATTCCGCGGCCAGGTCGTCGAGCGCCTGACCGGAGAGCGGCTCGGTCTGCCTGCACTTCGGGCACAGCCGGCGCACCAGGCGCTGCGCCAGCACGCCGAGGAGCGAATCGGCGAAGTTGAACGGCTGCACGCCCATGTCGAGCAGCCGCACGATGCTTTCGGGCGCGCTGTTGGTGTGCAGGGTCGAGAACACCAGGTGTCCGGTGAGCGAGGCTTCGATGCCGATGCGCGCCGTTTCCTCGTCGCGCATCTCGCCCACCATGATGACGTCGGGGTCGGCGCGCAGGAACGAGCGCATCGCCATGGCGAAGGTCCAGCCGATCTTGGGGTGCACCTGCACCTGGCGCAGCCCGGGCTGCTGGATCTCGATCGGGTCTTCCGCGGTCCAGATCTTCAGATCGGGCGTGTTGATGTGCCCGAGGATCGAGTGCAGCGTCGTGGTCTTGCCCGAGCCGGTCGGGCCGCACACCAGCAGGATGCCGTAGGGGCGCGAGATGACGCGCTTGAGCACGGGCAGCAGCTCTTGGCGCAGGCCCAGCTCCTCGATCGGCGGCGCCTTGCCGCCGGCGAGGATGCGCAGCACAGCGTCTTCCAGCCCGTCCACCGTCGGGATGGTCGCAAGGCGCAGCTCGATCTTGGCGGGGCCGAAATGCTGGAACTGGATCTTGCCGTCCTGCGCGCGGCGCTTCTCCGAGATGTCGAGCGAGGCCATGATCTTGATGCGCGACAGCAGCGCGCTGCGGTAGCTCGAGGGCAGCGTCAGGTACTCGCGCAGGTCGCCGTCCTGGCGAAAGCGCACCCGCACCGGCTGGCGCCCCGGGTTGGATTCGATATGGATGTCGGAGGCCTTGGCTTCGTGGGCGTCGAGGATGATCTTGTTCACCAGCCGCACCAGGACGCTGTCGTTCTCGCGGACCTGCTCTTCCTCGGCTTCGCTCGGCCCCGCCGCGCTGTCGAGCTGCGCCGCGAGGTCCTCCACCTTGACCGTCACGTCGCGTTCGCCGTAATGCTGCCTGACCGCGGCGCGCAACTCGTCGCCCACCGCCATCACCGGCGCGATCGGCATGCCGGAGAGAAAGCGGATGCGGTCGAGCGGCACCGGGTCGAGAGGATTTTCAACCGCCAGCACCAGCTTGCGGCCGTCGATGCACAGCGGCAGCACGTTGTATTCGGCGGCGACCGCCCCGGGCACGAGCTTGAGCACGGCGGGATCGATCTCATAGCGGCTCAAGTCGACGAACGGGATGCCGAGCTGCTGCGTCAGCGTGCGCTTGACGTCGTCGCGCGTGATGAATCCCAGTCCGATCAGGATCTCGCCGAGCGGCCGGCCACGGTGCTGCTTCTGGCGCTCGAGCGCGTCCTCGAGCTGCGGCTCGGTGATCAGGTTCATCGCCACCAGCGCCTCGCCCAGGCGCAACACCGGCATCTGGCGCTGGCGCTCGATCGCCGCCGCGAGGTCGCTGCGGCTGATGATCTGCTCGCGCGTGAGGTAGTCGCCGAGTTTGCGGTTGCGGCGCGCCGTCTGGTCCTCAATCGCGGCCGTGATCTGGCGCGGCGTCACGGCCTGCTCCGAGACCAGCAGATCGCCCAGCCGCCGGCCGATCTGCTTGTGCTTGATCGCCTGGCTGGGAACGAAAATGCGCGTCACGCCATCGCCCTGCTCGTCGACGTAGAGAAACAGGCCCAGCGTGTGGGTTTCGAAGCCGAGCGTCTCGCCTTCGACCACGCTGTCGTTGGCCAGCGTGATGCGGAACGTCTGGCAATCCGACTCTGCGGCGGCTGCTTCCGCCGCCGCGTCCAGCACCGAGCGGCGGCGCTGCAGCATCACCGGGCGCGTGAGCCGCAGCTCCAGCAGGTCCTGCGGCGCGACATTGACCAGTTCGCCGCCGTGCGGCAACAGGTCGAACAACCCTTCCGCGGAATCGAAACGCACCAGCTTGCCGATGAGCCGGCGCCCGTCGCGCAGCAGGGCGAGCGCAGGTTCTTCGCGTGGCGCAACCGCCTCGTCCATCAATTCGTAGTAGGGCGGCAGCGGCCAATCGATCGGCCGCGCCAGGGCCGCGGTCGCCGACGCCGCGCGCGCGGCGGACCGGTTACTGCGCAGGGACGAAGGACTCTTGCTCATGATCGGCTCCGGGGTCATGGGCTAAGATACGCCTCTTCTTCACGGCGGCCAGCCCGGCGAGCGCATCTTAATGCATATTGAAATGAAATCCACGGGCCTGTGGCGGCGCTGCGTGGCGTGTCTCGCGCTGGCGCTGGCGCCGCAGCTGGCGCCGGCGCAGGCTGCGACCAAAGGCGCACCCGCCGCGGCGCCGCCGCCCATGCCGGTGAAGGCAGTCGCGGCGCGTGTCGCGCCCGCGATCGAGGAAACCTCCGCAGTCGGCACGTTGCGCGCCGACGAAGCGATCACGATCCGGCCGGAAATCGCCGGCCGCGTGGCGAAGATCTTTTTTGCCGAGGGGCAGGGCGTGAAGAAGGGCACGCTCCTGGCGCGACTGGATTCCGCGGAGCTGGCGGCGGCGCTCGCTTCGAGCAAGGCCCAGGCGGGGCTCGACCGGCAGCGCCTCGAGCGCGCCGAGGACCTGCACCAGAAGGGATTCATCAGCCAGCAGGCGCTGGACGAGGCGCGCAGCAATCACTCGCGCTCGGTGGCCAAGCAGGCCGAGGACGAGGCCAAGCTCGCGAAAACGGAAATGCGCGCCGCCTTTGCCGGCGTTGCCGGCCTGCGCCAGGTGAGCGAGGGGGCCTACGTCGCCGCGGGAACCGACATCGCGCGGCTGGAAAAGATCGACACGCTGAAAATGGACTTCCGCGTGCCCGAGCTCTACCTCGCGCGCGTGCGCACCGGCCAGAACGTGCGCATCGCGGTCGATGCCTATGCCGAGAACGGCTTCAGCGGCGCGATCTATGCCATCGAGCCGGCGGTGGACGAGCAGACGCGCACCGTGCTGGTGCGCGCCCGGGTGGGCAATTCCGACATGCGGCTGCGTCCGGGCATGTTCGCGCGCGTGCAGCTGCAGCTCGGTGTGCGCGAGAAGGCGGTCTGGGTGCCCGAGGCCGCCATCGTGCCGCGCGGCCAGGACAGCTTCGTCTATCGCGTCGCCGACGGCAAGGCGGCTCTGGTCAAGGTGCGCATCGGCCTGCGCCGGCAGGCTGAGGTCGAAATCCTGAACGGGGTCGCGGCCGGCGACCTTGTCGTCACCGAGGGCGTGCAGAAAATCGGTCCCGGGTCCCCGGTCGTGGTGATGGGCGAGGGTCCGCCCAAGCCCGCCGCGGCCACGGCGCAGGGAAAGAAGGGATGAGCGCCCACTTTCGCTTTTACACGATCTCGGCTTCTCCGGCGCTGTCTGCCGGAGAAGCCGAGACCTCAGGGCGCCTGCGATCCCGCAACGGCAGTCTCCAGGCGCCAGAGCCCGAATGTCTCGGCTTCCCGGCCGGTCTTGGCCGGGAAGCCGAGATCGTATCTATAAAGGCATGAGGCGCTCGTAGCCACCATGCGACTCCCCGAACTCTGCATCCGCCGCCCCGTGTTCGCCACGGTGCTGAGCCTGATGATCGTGCTCCTCGGCATCGTGTCGTTCCAGCGCCTGAGCGTGCGCGAGTATCCCAAGATCGACACGCCGGTGGTGTCGGTGCGCACGGTGTACAAGGGCGCCAGCCCCCAGGTGATGGAATCGCAGATCACCCAGCCGCTCGAGGATTCGCTCTCCGGCATCGAGGGCGTGCGCACCATCAAGTCGGTGTCGCGCGAGGAAGTGAGCCAGATCACGGTCGAGTTCGTGCTCGAGCGCGACGTCGATGCCGCGGCCAACGACGTGCGCGACCGCGTGGCGCGCGTGCGCGCCGCGCTGCCGGCGGCTTCCGACGACTCGGTGGTGTCCAAGATCGAAGCCGACGCGCAGGCCATCATGTGGCTGCGGCTGTCCTCGGACCGGCATTCGGCGCTGGAGCTGTCCGACTACGCCGACCGCTACGTCGCCGACCGCCTGAAGACGCTCGCCGGGGTGGCCTCGGTGATCATCGGCGGCGATCGCCGCTACGCCATGCGGCTGTGGGTCGACCGCGACCGCCTCGCGGCCTACGGCCTCACGCCGCAGGACGTGGAAAACGCGCTGCGGCGGCAGAACGTCGAGATTCCGTCGGGCCGCATCGAATCGGCGCAGCGCGAGTTCACCGTGCTGACCGAGGCCGACCTGCGCAGCGCGTTGCAGTTCAACGACATGATCGTGTCGGAGGCGCGCGGCTACCCGGTGCGGCTGCGCGACGTCGGCCAGGCGCGCCTGGGGGCGCTCGACGAGCGCAATATCGTGCGTGTCAACGGCATCCCCGCGGTCGGCATGGGGGTGGTGAAGCAGTCGACCGCCAATACGCTGTCCGTGGCGCAGGGCGTCAAGGCGGAGCTGGCGCGGCTGAGCGGCACGCTGCCGCCCGGCATGCAGCTCGCCATCGCGTTCGATTCCTCGATCTTCATCGAGCACTCGATCGAATCGGTCTACCGCAGCATGGCGGAGGCGGTCGCGCTGGTGATGCTCGTGATCTTCCTGTTCCTGCGCTCGTTCCGCTCGACCCTGATCCCCTTCGTCACCATTCCGGTGGCGCTCGTGGGCACATTCTTCATCCTGTTCGTGATGGGCTTCACGATCAACGTGCTGACGCTGCTCGGGCTGGTGCTCGCGATCGGCCTCGTGGTGGACGACGCCATCGTGGTGCTGGAGAACTGTCACCGCCACGTCGAGCTCGGCAAGACGCCGCTGCAGGGCTCGGCCGACGGTTCGCGCGAAATCGCCTTCGCCGTGGTGGCCATGTCGCTCACGCTGGCGGCGGTGTTCGCGCCGCTGGGATTCATGACCGGCAACACGGGGCGCCTGTTCACCGAGTTCGCGCTCACCGTGGCCTCGGCCGTGGTCGTTTCGGGGCTCGTGGCGCTGACGCTGACGCCGATGATGTGCTCGCGCCTGCTGAAGGAGCACGAGCGGCACGGCGGGCTGTATCTCGCCATGGAGCGCTTCTTCCACGGCATGACCGAGGGCTACCGGCGGCTGCTCGCCCGGGTGCTGCGCCTGCGCTGGGTCGTGATCGCGGTGTTCGTCGTGGTGGCGGCCGGCGCCGGGCTGCTCTACAAGAGCCTGCGCGCGGAACTCTCCCCGCTCGAGGACCGGGGCTTCTTCATCGCGCTGGTGCTCGCGCCGGAGGGCGCGTCGGTCGATTACACCGACCGCTACGTGCGCCAGCTCGAGGGGATGTTCACGCAGATTCCGGAAATCCGCTCCTACTTCACCGCGGTGGCGCCCGGACTGGAGCGCCCCAACCCGGTGAATTTCGGCATCGGCTTCGTGCAGCTCGCGCCCTGGGAGGAACGCAAGCGCAGCACGCTGCAGGTCACCGCGGAGCTGGGGCCGAAGATGTTCGGCGGCATGCCCGGCGTGCTCGCGTTTCCGGTGAACCCGCCCTCGCTCGGGCAGAGCTTCCGCAACGCGCCGGTGCAGTTCGTGATCCAGGCGAATTCCTACGAAAACCTGGAGCGGATGTCGAACGCGCTGCTGGAAAAGGCCAAGGGCTCCGGGCTGTTCGCCAACCCCGACGTCGACCTGCGCCTCAACAAGCCGCAGCTTTCTGTGGACATCGACCGCGCGAAGGCCTCCACGCTGGGCATCGACGTCGAGACCATCGGCCGCACCCTGGAGACGTTGCTCGGCGGGCGCCAGGTGACGCGCTTCAAGCGCGAGGGCAAGCAGTACGACGTCATCGTGCAGCTCGAGGCCAAGGACCGCGAGACGCCGGCCGACCTGACCTCGATCTTCGTCCGGGCGCGCGACGGCCAGCTGGTGCAGCTCGCCAACCTGGTGAAGGTGCGCGAGACCGTGGGCGCGAAGGAGCTGAACCATTTCAACCGCCTGCGCGCCACGACCCTGTCGGCGAACCTCGCGCCCGGCCGCTCGATCGACGAGGCGCTCAACTTCCTCGAGCAGGCCTCGGCCGAGGTGTTCGACCAGGACACGCGCTTCCAGCTCGACGGCGTGTCGCGCGAGTTCCGCGAGTCGGGGGCGGCGCTCTGGATCACGTTCCTGCTCGCGCTCGGCTTCATCTACCTGGTGCTGGCGGCGCAGTTCGAGAGCTTCGTTTCGCCGTTCGTCATCATGCTCACGGTGCCGCTCGCCATGACCGGCGCGCTCGGCGCCATCAAGCTGACCGGCGGCACGCTCAACGTCTATTCGCAGATCGGGCTGGTGATGCTGATCGGTCTCATCACCAAGCACGGCATCCTGATCGTGGAATTCTCCAACCAGCTGCGCGCGCGCGGCGCGGCGAAGCTCGAGGCGGTGGTCGAAGCCGCCACGCTGCGGCTGCGGCCGATCCTCATGACCACCGGCGCGATGGTGCTCGGCGCGCTGCCGCTGGCGCTCGCCACCGGCGCCGGCGCCGAGGCGCGCCAGGCGATCGGCTGGGTC
>SCUH01000017.1 GCA_004298295.1 Betaproteobacteria bacterium
GCTGCCGGTGCTGACGCCGATCGGGCTGGATCCGGCGCACCCGTTCCCGCGCGTTTTCAACAAGAGCCTGAATTTCGCCATCGAGCTGGAGGGGCGCGACGCCTTCGGGCGCAAGTCGCGTGCCGCCATCGTGCAGGCGCCGCGCGCGCTGCCGCGCGTGATCCGCATGCCGGCGGAGGTGGCGGGCGCGCCCCACGGCTTCGTGTTCCTGTCCTCCATCCTGCACGCGCACGTCGACGAGCTGTTCACCGGCATGGAGGTGAAGGGCTGCCACCAGTTCCGCGTCACTCGCAATTCCGACCTGTTCGTCGACGAGGAGGAGATCAAGAACCTGCGGATCGCGGTGCAGGGCGAGCTGCTGCACCGCCATTTCGGCGATGCGGTGCGGCTCGAACTCGCCGACAGCTGCTCACCCGCGGCGAGCGATTTCCTGCTGCAGCAGTTCGGGCTCGGCGAGGTCGACCTGTACCGCGTCGCCGGCCCGGTGAACCTGTACCGCCTGCGCGAAGTGCCCGACCAGGTCGATCGTGCCGATCTGAAGTACGCACCGTTCCAGCCCGGTTTTCCGGACGCGCTGGCGCGCAGTCGCGACATCTACACCGTGCTCCAGGCGGGCGACGTGCTGCTGCACCATCCGTACCAGTCGTTCGGGCCGGTGATCGAGTTCATCCGCACCGCGGTCACCGACCCCCGCGTCATCGCGATCAAGCAGACCGTCTACCGCACCGGAACCGACTCCGAGCTGATGGACATCCTGATCGATGCGGCACGCCGGGGCAAGGAAGTCACCGTGGTGGTCGAGCTGATGGCGCGTTTCGACGAGGAGGCCAACATCAACTGGGCGGCGCGGCTGGAAGAGGTCGGCGCGCACGTCATCTACGGCGTCGTCGGCCACAAGACCCACGCCAAGATGGCGCTGGTGGTGCGCCGCGAGGACCTGCCGCAGGGACCCGCGCTCAGGCGCTACGCGCACCTCGCCACCGGCAACTACCACCCGCGCACCGCGCGCCAGTACACTGATTTCGGGCTGCTGACCGCGAACGAGGAAATCTGCGCCGACGTCAACGAGGTCTTCAAGCAGCTCACCGGGCTGGGGCGCGCGAGCCGGCTGAAGCACCTGTGGGTGTCGCCTTTCACGCTGCACCGGCGCGTCGTTACCGCGGTGCGCAACGAGGCGCGCCTGGCGAAGGAAGGCAAGCCGGCGCGGGTCATCGCCAAGATGAACGCGCTGCTCGAACCGGAGCTGATCGAGGAGCTCTACGCCGCCTCGCAGGCGGGTGTGCAGATCGACCTCGTCGTGCGCGGCGTGTGCGCGCTGCGCCCCGGCATCGAGGGCCTGTCGGACAACATCCGCGTGCGCTCCACCGTGGGCCGCTTTCTCGAGCACACGCGCGTGTTCTACTTCCGCAACGACGGCGCCGATGACGTCCACCTCGCCAGCGCCGACTGGATGGACCGCAATTTCTTCCGCCGCATCGAGCTCGCTTTCCCGGTGCTCGATGCCGCGCTCAAGGCGCGCGTCATCCGCGAGGGGCTGCAGGCCTATCTCGACGACGCCGCGCAGACCTGGATCATGAATGCCGACGGCGGTTACGAGCGCACCGCGGTGCGCCGCGGCAAGCGCCCGGTGCAGGAGGAGCTGCTCCACCAGCTCTCGACCGCGTCCTGGGCGCGTGCCGCCAAGCTCGCTGCCGAGCCGCTGCCGAGCGCGGCGTAGCCGAAAAGGAAAGGCCCCGCGCGGGGCCCCGGCGAGGCTCCGCGGCGGCTCTGCCGCCGCGGAGCCTTCAGTCCTTGTAGGCCTCGAACCCGACCATCAGGCTGATTTCGTCGCCGATCGCCGGCACGCCGTACTTCATGCCGAAATCGGTACGCTTGATCTTGCCGCTCGCATAGCCGCCGCACATCTCCTTCTTGCTGAAAGGATGCACGCCGCATTTCCAGCGATCCATCTTGAAGACCACCGGCTTGGTCACACCGAGCAGCGTCACCTGTCCCTCGACTTCGTTCGCGCCATCGCCGCTGAACTTCACGTTTCCCTTGAAGCTGATGCGCGGAAATTCGGCGACGTTGAAGAAGTCCGCGCTGCGCAGATGCTCGTCGCGCGAGCGCGGACGCGAACCCTTGTCGTTGTCGCCGGTGCTGATCGATGCGGCCTCGATCACGAGGTCGACCGTGCCCTTCCTGCCGGCGCGGTCCACCGTGGCCTTGCCGGTCGACTTGTCGAAGCGCCCGTGCAGGGTCGTGAAACCGAGGTGGTCGATCGTGAAATTCACGAACGAATGGATCGGATCGATGGTGTAACTCTCGACCTGTGCGGCCGCGGCAAGCGGCATGACGGCGACGAGCGCGCCGAGAAAAGCCTTACGCATCATGAATCTCCCATTTGTGATTGCATCCAGGACCGGGCGGCGGGCGCAGCGCCCGCTCTGACCTGTGCAAACAGCCGCAGCCGCGGGCCTATTCCGCCTCAGTCCTTCAGTGCCTCGAACGTGACCAGGATCTTCACCTCGTCGCCAGTCGCCGGAATGCCCCACTTCATGCCGAACTCGCTGCGCTTGAGGCCGCCGGTCGCGTTCCCCCCGCAGATGGGCCGCTTGGTCACCGGATGCGGAGCACATTTCCAGCGGTCGACGGTCAGCGTCACCGGCCGCGTCACGCCGAGCAGCGTGAGTTCGCCCTGTATCTCGAGCGGCACGTCCCCGTTGAGCTTCGCATTCCTCGACTTGTAGGTCATGCGCGGGAACTCGGTCGCATTGAAAAAGTCGGGGCTGCGCAAGTGCTCGTCGCGCGATCGCGGACGGTTTCCGCGTGCGCTGTCGCCGGTCGTGACCGAGGCGGTCTCCACTATGACCTCCAGCACGACGCTTCCGGCCTGCCGATCGAAGGTGAATTTCCCGCTCGAGCGGTCGAAACGGCCCCAGATCGTGGAAAAACCGTTGTGGTCGACGGCGAAATGCACGAACGTGTGGTGAGGATCGAGCGTATAGGACTCGGGCGCCGCAACGCACATCGGCGCGGCGGCCGCCAGCATCGAACCGATCAGGATCTTCCTCATCTCCCCTCCTCCAAGCCGAAATCGAACACGTCAACCAGGCGAGCCGCGGCTCGCCTGCCAGACCAGGAAACAGGAAACCGCTGCCAGCGCCAGCGTCACGCCCGAAACCGCCACGGCCTGGCCCGCGACCGGCCATTTTGCCGGAACCGGCAGCCGCGCCGCGAGGGGCAGGAGCGCCATCACGGGAAGCGCATGCCAGGGCAGCTGTGCGAGGTGATACGACGCCGCCCCCAGCAGCCCCGCAAGCAGTCCCGCGGTCAGCGTGAAGGCAATGCCGGCGAAAAAGCGCTTTCCGGCCAGCATCTGCACCAGAAGGAACGCGCCGGAAGCGCTGCCCAGGGCCATCGCATACAGTCCGAGCGTCGCCGAAGCGGCAAGTACGGCGGCGACGCCCGTACCCAGACCCAGTCCGAGACTCGCCGCGCCCGCCCGGATCGAATCGTCGCGCAGCGTGACCATGAAACCCACGAGCCAGGCGACATAGGCAGCAACGCCGCCGCCCAGCAGTACCGCCTGCGCCAACTCCCGCTGTTGCAGCAACGCCAGAAACACCCAGATCGATACCGCGCCGCAGGACAGAGCAAGCAGCGGTGCCGTGTAGCGCGTCGGCTTGAACGCAAAGTCCGCCGCAACCCCGATCATCGGAGCGATCAGTCCAAGCAGCATCACCTTGCGGATCGTGGTCATCGGGCTGAACTCGAAACCGACGACCAAGTACACCGCCGTGGCAAACCCCGCAACCGCGGCCAGGCCGCCCAGCCGCAGCGGGGCGAGAAGCGCGCTCGCGATCAGTCCGGCGAGAAACGGCATGATCGCGCCCTGGACGACCGGATGGATGAACCACTCTTGCACGCAGCGATTCTGCCGGTCAGCCCCGCGCCACGCGGATCACGCCATGCACCTCTTTCACCGCAGCGGCCGCGCGCCGCAACTGCGTCAGGTCCTCGACGTCGAAGGAAAAGCGCATGTGCGCCAGGTCATCGCGGCTTTGCGTGCGCACCGCGGTGACGTTGATGCGTTCGCGCGCGAGCGCCTCGCCGATGTCGCGCAGCAGTCCCGGCCGGTCGCTCGCCGTCACCACCATGTCGACGGCGTAGGCGCCGCCGGGCCTCGCACCCCAATCGGCATCGATCAGCCGCTCGGGGTGCTGCTCGCCGAGCCGCTTCAGGCTCGGGCAGTCGTCGCGGTGGATCGATACGCCCTTGCCGCGGGTGACGAAACCGCGGATCGGGTCCGGCGGCACCGGCTTGCAGCACTTGGCGAGCTGGGTCAGCAGCCGGTCCATGCCCACCACCAGGATGCCGCTGTCGCCGGAAGGCTTGGCCTTGCGCGGCGCTGCGGCCGGCGGCGGCGCGGCGACGACCGGAGCGGCGATTCCCGCCAGTTCGCGCAGCGTGGTCTGCAACTGGCGCAGATTGACCTCGTCGCGCGCCACCGCCGCGAACAGCTCATCCGGCTTGCCGAAGCCGAGCCGCCCGGCGAGCGTTTCCAGCCGCACCTGCGTCGCGCCCTCGCGCCGCGCTTCGCGTTCGAGCACCGCGCGCCCGGCGGCGACGGTCTCGGCGAGCGTCTGCGCGTTGAACCACTGCCGCACCTTCTGGCGCGCGCGGTGCGTCTTGAGAAAGCCGCGTTCCGCATTGAGCCAGTCGCGCGACGGGCCGCCCGTCTTCGCCACCACGATCTCGACGCGCTGGCCATTGCGCAACGGCGTATCCAGCGTCACCATCTGTCCGTCCACCTTGGCGCCGCGGCAGCGGTTGCCGACATCGGAGTGCAGCGCGTAGGCGAAATCCACCGCGGTCGCGCCCGCGGGCAGGTCGATCACCTTGCCCTGGGGCGTGAGCACGTACACGGTGTCGTCGAGCGCCGCGGCGCGCGTGCGCTCGGCCCAGTCGCCGCGTCCCGCAACCTCGTCGCGCCACGCCAGCAGCTGGCGCAGCCAGGCGATCTTCTCGTCGAAGGCGCCCTCGGCCCGGGTCGCCTTGCCGAGCTCCTTGTAGCGCCAGTGCGCGGCGATGCCGTACTCGGCCTGGCGATGCATCTCCTCGGTGCGGATCTGCACCTCCAGCGTCCTGCCGCCCGGCCCGATCACCGCCGTGTGCAGCGACTGGTAGTTGTTGCCCTTGGGCCGCGAGATGTAATCGTCGAACTCCTTCGGAATCGGCTGCCACAGGTCGTGCACCGCGCCGAGCGCGGTGTAGCAGTCGCGCGTCGTGGCGGCGATCACGCGCAGCGCGCGCACGTCGTAGACCTGCGAAAACTCCAGCCCCTTGCCGCGCATCTTGTTCCAGATCGAGTAGATGTGCTTCGGCCGGCCGGCGATTTCGGCCTTCACGCCCGCCGCCGCGAGCGCCGTGGCGAGCGCCGCCATCGCGTCGCGGATGTACTGCTCGCGCTCGGTGCGCTTTTGCTCGAGCATCTGCGCGATCTTGCGGTACAGCTCGGGCTCGAGGAAGCGGAACGACAGGTCCTCCAGCT
>SCUH01000185.1 GCA_004298295.1 Betaproteobacteria bacterium
GCCTCCGGTTCGTGACGGATCGGATTTCCCTCTGGAATCAGCGCTTGCCGCAAGGCCATTACGAAAACTTCCCGGTCGCCTCGTGGCTGCTGCCGCCGGCGCTGCGCGCGCCGGTGGCCGTCATCTACCGCTTCGCGCGTAGCGCCGACGATATCGCCGACGAGGGCGACGCCGCCCCGCCCGTGCGGCTGTCAGCGCTCGCCGCCTGCCGCGAAGAACTCGATCGCATCGAGTCGGGCGCCGAACCGCGCACGCCGTTGTACCGCGAACTGGCGCACGTCGTGCGGCAGCACGCTTTGCCGGTCGAGCTGTTGCGCGACCTTCTGTCCGCCTTCGCGCAGGACGTCGTGAAGCCGCGCTACGCTGATTTTGCGGAGCTGCTCGACTACTGCCGCCGTTCGGCCAATCCCGTGGGCCGCCTCCTGCTGCAGCTGTTCGGCCGTACCGACAGCACTGCGCTGAGCCAGTCGGATGACATCTGCAGCAGCCTGCAGCTGATCAATTTCTGGCAGGACGTGGCGCGCGACTGGGACCAGGGGCGCGTCTACCTGCCGCAGGACGAGATGCTCCGATTCGGCGTCAGCGAGCGGCACATCGCGGCACGCGACTGTGACGAGGCCTGGCGCGCGCTGATGCAATACCAGTGCGTACGCGCCCGTCGCATGATGCTCGCCGGCGCGCCGCTGGCGGACAGGCTCGGCGGCCGCGTCGCCCTGGAAATCCGGGTCACGATCCAGGGCGGACTGCGCATCCTGGAGAAACTCGCGCAGTCCGGCTACGACATGTTCCGCCGCCGCCCCGTGCTGCGCGCGCCCGATTGGCCGTTGCTGATCTGGCGGGCGCTGTGAGTCCGGACGAGTACTGTCGGAGGAAAGCGGCCGCCAGCGGCTCGAGTTTCTATTATTCGTTCCTGTTCCTGCCGCCCGAGCGCCGGCGCGCCATCACCGCGCTCTACGCGTTCTGCCGCGAAGTCGACGACGCGGTCGACGACAGCGTCGACCGCCAGCGGGCGGCGACCAAGCTCGAATGGTGGCGCACCGAAGCGGGGCGCCTCTTCGCCGGGCAGCCGCAGCACCCGGTGACGCGGGCGCTGCAGCCGGCGTTGGCGCCGTTCGGCATCACAGCCGAACGACTGAACGACATCATCGCGGGCATGGAGATGGATCTCAGCCAGACGCGTTATCTCGATTTCGCCGCCCTCGAGCGCTACTGCCATCTCGTCGCCGGCGTGGTCGGTCTGCTGGCCGCGGGGATTTTCGGCTACCGCGAACCGCGCACGCTCGAATACGCCCGCACCCTCGGCATCGCCTTCCAGCTCACCAACATCATCCGCGACGTGGGCGAGGATGCGCGCAAGGGCCGGATCTACCTGCCGCTCGAGGACTTGCGGCGCTTCGACGTCACCGCCAACGACATCCTGCAGGCGCGCGCCTCCGACGCCTTCCGCGCTCTGATGGCATTCCAGGCCCGGCGCGCCCGGTCCTTTTACGAACAGGCCCATGCGCTGCTGCCGGCCGCCGACCGGCGGGCGCAGCGTCCGGGGCTGATCATGGCCGCCATCTATCGCGCGCTGCTCGCCGAAATCGAGCGCGACGGCTATCGCGTGCTGACCCACCGCACGTCGCTCACGCCGCTGCGCAAGCTCTGGATCGCCTGGAAGACCTGGATGGCGCCGTGAGCACGGCAGGGCCTGAGCGCGGGCGCGTCGCCGTGATCGGCGGCGGCTACGCCGGCATGGCGGCGGCGGTGACGCTGGCGGAGCGCGGCGTGCCGGTGACGGTGTTCGAGTCCGCGCCGGTGGCCGGCGGCCGCGCACGCCGCGTGCGCACGCAGGGACACGAACTCGACAACGGCCAGCACGTGCTGGCCGGCGCGTACTCGGAGCTGCTGCACCTGATGCGCAGGGTCGGCGTGCCGACCGACGCCGTGCTGCGCCTGCCGTTCGAGCTGCGTTACGCCGACGGCTTCGCGATGCGCGCGCTTTGGCTGCCGGCGCCGCTCGGGCTGCTCGGCGGCCTGCTTGCGGCGCACCGCATCCCGCTGGCCGAGCGCTTCGCGGCCGTGCGTTTCATGCGCGCACTGCGCAGGACGGGATTCCGCGTCGCACCGGATTGCACGGTGGAGGCACTGCTCGCGCGCCATCGCCAGGATGGCCGCATCGGTCATTACGTGTGGCGGCCCTTGTGCGTGTCGGCGCTCAATACGCCACCCAGGCAGGCCTCGGCACAGGTCTTCGCGCGCGTGCTGCGCGATTCGCTCGCCGGCGCGCCCGGGGCGAGCGACCTGCTGCTGCCGCGCGTCGACCTGTCGCGCCTCTTCCCGGAACATGCCGCCGAATACCTGCGGGCCAACGGCGGCGAACTTCGCAGCGGGTGCACCGCGCGGCAGGTGACGCCGGATCTGGCGGTCGATGGCGAGCGCTTTGCGCGCATCGTGCTCGCGGTGGGGCCCCATCAACTGCCGCCGTTCGCCGCGCTCGTCGGTGCGCTTCCCGCTTTCGACTACCAGCCGATCTACACCTGCTACCTGCAATATGCGGCTGGCGTCAGGCTGCCGTTCCCGATGCTGGGGCTCGCTTCGGGCCTGGTGCAGTGGGTCTTCGATCGCGGCGCGCTGCTGGGGGAAAGAGGCCGCCTCGCCTGCGTGATCAGCGCACAGGGCGATCACCAGAAGTTGGCGCATGACGACATTGCCGCCGTCTGCCATCGCGAACTGGCGCTCGCGCTGCGCCGGTTGCCCGATCCGCTCTGGCACCAGGTGATCGCCGAGAAGCGTGCGACCGTTGCCTGCACGCCGGGGCTCGCGCATCCCGGGCCGCGCACGGCCACGGCAGGGCTCTTTCTGGCGGGCGATTACACCGATCCGGACTATCCTCCGACCCTGGAAGCCGCGGTGCGCAGCGGCGTACGCGCGGCGAAACTGGCACTGGAAACCGAATGAGCAGATTCCTGGTTCTGTACTCCACCGTGGACGGACACACCGCGCACATCTGCCAGCGGCTGCAGCAATTCCTGGAACGCGACGGGCACGCGGCAACGCTCGCCGACCTCGGCGAAAACACGGGTATCGATCTCGCGCCATTCGACCGCGTGGCGGTCGGCGCCAGCATCCGCTACGGCAAGCATCGGCCCTACGTGGCGCAGTTCATGCGGGAGCGACGCGGCACGCTCGAGGCGAAGCGCTGCGCGTTCTTCAGCGTCAACATCGTCGCGCGCAAGCCGCAGAAGAACACGCCGCAGACCAATCCCTACATGAAGAAATTCCTGAAGCAGATCGGCTGGCATCCGTCGCAACTTGCGGTGTTCGCCGGCAAGCTGGATTACCCGCGCTACACGTTCTGGGATCGCCAGATCATCCGCTTCATCATGCTCCTGACGCAGGGGCCTACCGATCCGGCTGCGGTGGTCGAGTACACCGACTGGCAGCAGGTGGAAGCTTTTGCGCGCGCGCTGGGTGACGCCTAGCGCGCGCGACCCTGCGCCCAGGCATGCCGTTACAGATTCCTCAGCACCGCGACCGCCTGCTCGATGCGTTCCACCGCGATGATCTCGAGGCCTGCGATCTTAGCTTTCGGCTGATTCGCCTTCGGCACGAGCGCCGTCTCGAAGCCGAGCTTCGCCGCCTCTTTCAAGCGGTCCTGGCCGCGCGGCGCGGGGCGCACCTCGCCCGCCAGGCCGATCTCGCCGAACACCACCACCTTGCCCGGAATCGGGCGATCGGTGAGCGAAGACACCACGGCGAGCGACACCGCAAGATCCGCGGCCGGCTCGCCGATGCGCACCCCGCCCACCGCGTTGACGAACACGTCCTGGTCGACGGTCTGGATCCCGGCGTGCCGGTGAAGCACCGCCAGCAGCATCGCCAGCCGGTTCTGCTCGAGGCCCACCGAGAGGCGCCGCGGACTGGGCGCCTGCGCAGCATCCACCAGCGCCTGGACTTCGACCAGCAGCGGTCGCGTGCCTTCGAGCGTCGCGAGCACGCAGGCGCCGGCCACGTTCGCCGCATGCTGCGACAGGAACAGCGCCGATGGGTTGCTCACCGCGCGCAGCCCCTTGTCGGTCATGGCGAACACGCCGAGCTCGTTCACCGCGCCGAAGCGGTTCTTCACCGCGCGGATCAGCCGGAACGCGGAATGCGGATCGCCCTCGAAGTAGAGCACCGTGTCGACGATGTGCTCGAGCACCCGCGGTCCGGCGATCGCGCCTTCCTTGGTGACATGGCCGATGATGAACAGCGCCATGCCGCAGCGTTTGGCGTGGCGCGCGAGCTGCGCCGCGCACTCGCGCACCTGCGCCACCGATCCGGGCGCCGATTGGAGTTCCTCGGTCCATAGCGTCTGGATCGAGTCCACCACCGCCACGAGCGGCCGGTGCGCTTCGAGCGCATCCAGGATCCTTTGCAGCTGGATCTCCGCGAGCAGGTGCACGGCGTGCGCGTCGAGGCCGAGGCGCCTGGCGCGGATCGCG
The DNA here is from genome assembly GCA_004298295.1 of Betaproteobacteria bacterium. Classification (GTDB taxonomy): domain Bacteria; phylum Pseudomonadota; class Gammaproteobacteria; order Burkholderiales; family SG8-39; genus 2-02-FULL-66-14. The sequence goes on from SCUH01000185.1 coordinate 4,467, forward strand.
ACCTGTTCCGCCGATTCCTCGCCCGAGACATAGAGGGCCTGCCTGTCGTGAGGCAGGTTGGCGAGCGCCTGCAACAGCAGGGTCGACTTGCCGATGCCCGGATCGCCTCCGATCAGCACCACCTGCCCCGCGACCAGCCCGCCGCCGAGGACGCGGTCGAGCTCTCCGATGCCCGAGGATAGGCGCTGCAGTTCCGGCGTCGCGACGTCGGCCAGGCGCACGGCCGACGACGCGCTTCGCCGTCCCCCGTGCCTGGCCGCCGAGCGTTCGGTCACGGTCTCGCTGAGCGTGCCTGCTGCGCCGCACGAGGGGCAGCTGCCGAACCACTGCAAGGCGGTAGCGCCGCAGTCGGAACAGACGTAGGCGCTCTTCGCCCTGGCCATCACGCGATCTCCCTGACCGGCACCCGCGCGGCGAGCGTGCAGAGCAGCTGGTAGCTCACGGTGCCTGCGGCCGCAGCGACGTCATCGGCGGAAAGTCCCTCGCCCCAGAGCGTCACCGGCGTGCCGATGGCCGCGCCCGCGATCGCGCTGATGTCCACGCACAGCAGGTCCATCGAAACGCGCCCGACCGTGCTCGCGCGCTGTCCCGCAACCAGCACGGGCGTGCCGGTCGGCGCATGCCGCGGGTAGCCGTCGCCGTAGCCGCAGGCGACGACGCCGATGGTGATCGCGGCGCGCGCCTCATAGTTGAAGCCGTAGCCGACGCGCTCACCCGGCTGCAGGCGCTGCACGCCGATGATTTCCGAGGTGAGCGTCATGGCGGGCTTGAGCGCCAGCGCCTCGGCGCTCTGGTCTGGAAACGGCGAGCAGCCGTAGAGCATGATGCCCGGCCTGACCCAGTCGCCGCGCGTCTGCGGATAGCGCAGCAGCGCCGCCGAATTGGCCAGGCAGCGCGGCGCCATCATGGTGTGCGTGAGCGCGGCGAAGCGCTCGAGCTGCCCGGACACGCCCTGGGCGCCGTCGGCATCGGCGAAATGCGTCATCAGGGTCACCGAGCGCACGTGCGGCTGGCGCCGCAACGCGTCCCAGGCGAGCGCTGCGTCGCGCGCCGTGAATCCGAGCCGGTTCATGCCGCTATTGACCTTCAGATAGACGTCGATCGGGCGTTCGGGCGGCGTCGCTGCGAGAATTTCCACCTGCTCGGCGCAGTGTAGTACGGGCGTCAGGTCGTGCGCGCACAGCGCGGCCAGGTCGCGCGTTTCGAAAAAACCTTCCAGCAGCAGGATCGGCCGCGTGACGCCGCGTGCGCGCAGGCGCGCCGCTTCGTCGAGGTCGAGCAGCGCAAAGCCGTCGGCCGCGCCGAGTGCGCTTGCGGCGCGCTCCAGCCCGTGGCCGTAGGCATTGGCCTTGACCACCGCCCAGACTTTCGCCGCGCCGGCATGCCGGCGTGCGACGCCCAGGTTGTGCGCCAGGGCCGCGGCGCTGATCGTGGCGCGGATCGGCCGCGGCATCAGTGGGTCCCGGCGGCTCGCCTCGCCAGGGGCGGCTGCCTCATGGCGCCTGCAGCGCGGCGAGCCGCTCCTTGGCGAACTGGACGAACGTGTTGACCAGCCGCGAGCGGAACTTTTCCTTCGGATAGACCACCGAGAAATTGCGGATCAGGCGCGGCGCGAGCGGCACCCGCACCAGCTGTCCGAGCCGCGTTTCCTTGACCACCGCGGCGCGCGACAGAATGGTGAAGCCGAGCCCGGTCGCCACCAGCCCCTTGAGCGCTTCGGGGCTGCCGAGCTCCATCACCACGTTGAGCGAGTCCGGCGCCACGCCGGATGTCTGCAGGTACTGGTCGATCACCTCGCGCGTGCCGGAACCGGCTTCGCGGCTGATGAAGGGATACTGCACCAGCTGCTTCGGGGTCGCCGATTTCAGCCGCGCGAGCGGGTGCGAGGGCGCGCACACCGCCTGCAGCTCGTCCTCGCAGCAGACGTCGGTGACGACGCTGTCGCGGTGCGACGGCGCCTCGATGAAGCCGATGTCGATCGTGTGCTCGGCAACCCGGTTCTCGACCGTCTCCGAATTGGCCACCGCGAGGCGCGGCTGGACTTTCGGGTATTTCGACTTGAAATCGCCGAGCACCTGGGGCAGCAGGAACTCCGCGATCGTGGTGCTCGCGCCCACCAGCAGCAGTCCGCCGACCTCGCCCGTCATCTCCTTCAGGCGCAGGTCGAGCTCGGCC
>SCUH01000186.1 GCA_004298295.1 Betaproteobacteria bacterium
AGTGGCGTCACCTGGCTCGAGGAAGCCGGCGCCATCGTCCAGGCGACCGGGTTTTCCACCTACGACCCGACGCGGCTCACCGAGTTCGCCTACGGCAGCTCGCCCAACATCCTGGATCAGGCGGCGCTGGAGGAACTGGCGCGCCGCGCGGCCGGCCGGCCGCTGCGGCGACCCGCAGACGGCGGCAGCGTGAAGACCGTGGTGTTCGTGCAATGCGCCGGGCAGCGCGACGATTCCGGCCGCCACCTGCCCTACTGCTCGGGACACTGCTGCGGCACCTCGATCAAGCAGGCGATGTATTTCAAGGCGGCGGACCCGCACGTCAACACGGTCGTGATCTACACCGATCTGCGCACGCCAGGCAGCGGCGAGGATTTCTACCGCTCTGCGCAGGCGAAGGGCGTCACATTCACCAAGGGCCAGGTGACCGGCGTCGAGGTGAACGGCAAGCAGTGCCGCGTCAGGTTCCGCGACCTGATCCTGGCCGAGGATGCCGTCATCGAGGACGCCGACATCGTCGTGCTCGCCACCGGGCAGGTGCCGAACTCCGGCGTGGACATCGAGCAGCCGGAGCGCGAGGACGCCAATGGCGTGAAACCCGTTTCGATTCTCAACCTGACCTACCGGCAGGGCAAGGACCTGCCGCAGCTGCGCCACGGCTTCTCCGACTCGCACTTCATCTGCTTTCCGTACGAGACGCGCCGCACCGGAATCTACACCGCGGGCCCGGTGCGACGGCCGATGGACATTGCGCAGGCGACCGAGGACGCCACCGGCGCGGCGCTCAAGGCGATCCAGGCGATCGAGAATGCGCAGCTCGGGCGCGCCGCCCATCCACGCTCCGGGGACCTGTCCTACCCGATCGTGCGGCTGGAAGGCTGCACGCAGTGCAAGCGCTGCACCGTGGAATGCCCGTTCGGCGCCATCGACGAGGACGAGAAGACCTATCCGGTGTTCAACGAGAGCCGCTGCCGGCGCTGCGGCACCTGCATGGGCGCCTGCCCGGTGCGCGTGATCTCGTTCGAGAACTACTCGGTGGACACGGTCGGCGCGCAGATCAAGGCGGTGGAGATTCCCGACGAGTCCGAGGAGAAGCCGAGGATCCTGGTGCTGGCCTGCGAGAACGACGCCTACCCGGCGCTCGACATGGCCGCCATGCAGCGCCGCGAGTACAGCGCCTTCGTGCGCGTGATCCCGGTGAGGTGCCTCGGCTCGGTGAACGCGATCTGGGTCACCGACGCGCTCAACGGCGGCTGGGACGGCATCATGCTGATGGGCTGCAAGCACGGCGACGATTACCAGTGCCATTTCGTCAAGGGCTCGGAGCTCGCGGCCACCCGCATGTCGAAGATCGACGACACGCTGAAGCAGCTCGCGCTCGAGACCGAGCGCGTCGCCACCTACGAGGTGGCGATCACCGATCTCGAGCGCGTGCCGCAGCTGATCGAGGCGTACGCCAGGGTGATCGAGCGGATCGGGCTGTCGCCGATGAAAGGGTTTGCCTGATGGGCGCGCCGAACGAGCTCAACCTCGCCGCACTGGCGAAATACTCCAACGACTTCCTGCGCGAAGTCGAAACCCACGTCGAGGAAGGCGAGTGGGTCAAGATGTGCATGCAGTGCGGCGTCTGCGCGGGGTCGTGTCCCTTCGGCCCGCACTGGGAGCATTCGCCGCAGAAGATCTTCATGATGATCCGCGCCGGCAAGCGCGAGGAGGTGCTGAGCTCCGAATCGATGTGGATGTGCACCTCCTGCTACAACTGCGTGGTGCGCTGCCCGAGGAAGCTCCCGATCACCCAGATCATGCACGGCCTGGCGACCTACGCGCACCGGCTGGGCCTGGCGCCGAAAATGCAGCCGACGCGGCAATGGTCGCTGCAGTTCTGGGACAACTGCACGCGCACCGGCCGCGTCAACGAGCTGAAGCTGACGCTCGGCCTTTACTTCAGGGACGGCCTGGTCGCCGGCCTGAAGAAGGCCTGGGCGATGCGCGCCATCGGCTTTGGCCTGCTCAGGGCGAAGCGCCTCAACCCGTTCGAGCTGCTGCGCGGCCACGAGTGCAAGGACCAGGCCGGCATCCACCGGATGCTCGCGAAGGCGTACGAGATCGAGGCGCGGCGCCTCAGGCTCGACAAGTTCAAGCTCCAGGGATAATCGCGCCATGGCGAAAAAGGAATACGCGTTCTACCCGGGCTGCTCCTCGCAGCTGCGCGGCTCGGCCTCGAACTACCTCACCAGCGTCAACTCGATGTGCCAGACGCTCGACATCAAGATGACGCAGATTCCGGACTGGAACTGCTGCGGCGCCTCGATCGGCTATGCGGGCAGCGGCGAGCTCGCGCGCCACGTCATGAACGCGCGCAATTTCGCGCTCGCCGAGACGCACCTGCCGGGACAGGACGTGGTGGCGACCTGCGCCGCCTGCTGGCTGGGGGCGCGCGAGACCAAGGACAAGCTCGACGCCTCGTCGCAGCTGATGGCCGAAACCAACGAGGCGCTGAAGGAAGCCGGGCTGCACTACAAGGCGCAGGTCGGGGTGCGTCACATGGTCGAAGTGCTGATCGAGGACATCGGCTACGAGGGCCTGGCGCAGCCGATCGTCAAGCCGCTCGAGGGCCTGAAAATCGCGGGCTACGTCGGCTGCCAGACCAACCGCCCCTTCGGCATCGCCGGCGAATCGTTCGAGAACCCGATGTACCTCGACAAGCTGGTCGAGACGCTCGGCGCCGAAGCGCTCACGAAATACGAGCAGAAGGTCACCTGCTGCGGCGGCGCGCTCGCTTTTTCCGAGCCGGAGAAGAGCCAGAAGCAGATCAAGGACATCGTCGAGTCGGCCTACGATCACAAGGCCGACCTGATCGTCACGCCCTGCCCGCTTTGCCAGGCGAACGTCGAGATCTACCAGTCCGAAATCAACAAGCGGCACGGCACCAAGCTCGACATGCCGGTCGCCTATTACTCGCAGCTGATGGCGGTGGCCTACGGCGCCAAGCCCAAGGCCGCCGGCCTCGACGGCCACGTCATCGCGCCGAAGAAGCTGCAGGACATTGCGGTCAAGGTGGTGCCGGCGAAGAAGTAGCGGGCGCGGCGCAAGCCGCGCAAGCCCGGCGCGTGGCGCAAGCTCCCCCCGGCGGCTCCCGACTGGGACGCGCCGGAGTTCAACCGGCAGATTGCAGACGAGCTGGCCGGCAGGCGCGCGCGATGTTGATCGGTGTCAACCACAGCTGTAGGGACAATCCTGACTGCGCGTCGCCGGACCCGGTTGGTTCGATGGTCCAGCCGGCCCGATTCACCGCACAGCAGCAGAAACCGGCCGCTACAGCGGCGCGATACCGTGGCCGATGCAGAACTTCACCAATTCGGGTATGCCCCTGACCGCGAGCTTGCGCATGGCGCGGCTGCGGTAGGTCTCCACCGTCTTCGGCGACAGCGAGAGTTTCAGCGCGATGGTGACGCTGGTTCCGCCGTCGACCACCAGGCGCAGGACCTGCCGCTCGCGTTCGCTCAGGCGCTCGAGCGGCGTGCGGCGCACGCGCCCGGCGAGAAAATCCTTGTGCTGGGATTTCGGCAGATCGCGGCTCGCATAACGGCGTCCCTCGGCCACCGCGCGAATGGCGTGCATCAGCTCGCTGATCGGGGCGGTCCTGAGCACGTAGCCGTACGCACCCGCTTGCAACGCGAATTGGACACTCTGGCTGGTACCGGATGCCGAGAAGACGAGGACCCGGGGCATCGGCCGCAGAATGCGCAATCGGCGCGCAACATCAATGCCGCTCAGTCCCGCCACAGCCATGTCAATGACGAGGACGTGACATCGGGTCTGCGTTGCCTGGCGCACCACTTCGCTGTCCGTCTCGGCAATGCCCACAACGTGGACATCGCGCGCTTCGGACAGCAATCGCGCCAGACCCTCGCGGATCACCGGGTGTCGATCTGCGATCAATACCCGCACCGTCATCAGGCCCAATCCCCGAGCCAATCTCGACGCATCGACGCCAAGCTAGCGCAACGCGCGTGACGTGTCTGTCAGGGAGAGTTGGACAGTTTGGCCGCATGCAAGATGCGGTCGGCGGGGCAGACCCGCGGATCGCACACCGCAACATGCGCAACGATCTGGAATTCGCCACGTCGCGGAACTTCAGTCTCGCGCCAGGCGCGCGAGCGCCTCGCCCGTCATGCGGCAGATCTGCCAGTCCGGCAGCACGGCGGCACCGAGCGAGCGGTAGAAGTCGATCGCCGGCCGGTTCCAGTCGAGCACGGCCCACTCGAAGCGGCCGCAGCCGCGCTCCACGGCGAGCCGCGCGCAATGTCGGATGAGCGCCTTGCCGTAGCCGCGACCGCGCGCTTCCGGAATCACGAACAGGTCTTCGAGATACAGGCCGCGCCGCGCGAGGAAAGTCGAGTAGTTGTGAAAGTACAGCGCGAAGCCCGCGGCCAGCTCGCCTTCCCAGGCGATCACCGCCTCGATGACGGGAGTCGCGCCGAAAAGCTCGGCGTGCAACTGCTCGCTCGTGCCGGTGACGTGCTGGGTGAGCTTTTCGTACTCGGCCAGCGCCCGCACCAAGGCGTGCAGCGTAGCGCTATCCTCAGGACGCGCAGGCAGGATCTCCATGTCCGCTACTCGGGACTGATCTTCGCCTCGCGCACCACGCGGTCCCATTTCGCGAGGTCCTTGTCGACCAGAGCGCGCACCTCTTCCGGCGTCGACGCGACCGGCACCAGTCCCTGCGTCTGAAACGACGTTCTGATCTCCGGCAGCGCGAGCACCGAGGTCAGCTCCAGATTGAGCCGCGCAACGATCTCGCGCGGCGTGCCCTGCGGCGCGAAGAATGCGTACCAGATGTCCGACTCGACGCCGGGAAAGCCGCCTTCGGCGAGCGTCGGCAGCTCGGGCGCGAGCGCCGAGCGCTTCGGGCTGCCGACCGCGAGCGCCTTCAGCTTGCCCGCGCGCACCTGCGGCAGCGCGACGTGGATCGGCAGGAACATGAGATGGATCTGTCCGCCGAGGAGATCGGTCACTGCGCCCGCCGTTCCCTTGTAGGGAATGTGCGTCACGAAAATGCCGGCCGTGTTCTTGAAGAGCTCCATCGCCAGATGGTGCGGCGTGCCGACGCCCGGCGAGCCGTAGTTCAGCTTGCCGGGGTTCGCCTTGGCCGCGGCGATCAGCTCGGGCACGGACGAAAAGGAAGTCGAAGGATGTGCGGCGACGAGCAGCGTGCCCCAGGCGGCGAGCGTGATCGGCGCGAAATCCTTCGCCGGATCGTAGGGCAGGTTCTTGAACAGCGAGCGGTTGGAAACGAAAGTGCTGGCGGTGACGAGGATCGTGTGCCCGTCGGGCTTCGCCTTGGCCACGAGTTCGGTGCCGATGTTGCCGCTGGCGCCGGCGCGGTTTTCAACCACCACCGGCTGGCCGAGCCGCTCGGCGAGCCGCGGGCCAGCCGTGCGCGCGATGATGTCGATGCCGGTCCCCGGCGTGAACGGCACGATGAAGCGGATCGGCTGGCTGGGCCAGGCCTGCGCCTGCGCCTGCGCCTGCGCCTGCAGGGGAAACGCTGCCAGGGCCAGCGCAGCACTCAGGAATCGCAACATGGGATGCCCTCCTCCTCCGGTGAACTCAAGCCAGTTTCAGCAGCCGGCGCGCGTTGCCTTCGTAGATTGCGTGTCGTTCCTCGGGTGAAAGATCGAGCCGGTCGATGATCTCGATCGTGGTGCGCGTGTACATCGAGCCCTTCTCGGGATCGAACGGCGAATCGGAGGCGAACAGCACGCGTCCGGGGCCGAAGAAGCGCAGCCCGCACTTGGTCGCTTCCCAGGCACCGAACAGCGCCGTGTCGGCGTAGAACAGGCGGAAGTAGTCGAGCGGGCGGCGCTTGAGCCTTTTCAGCAGCCGCGTGTAATCGACGTCCGAGGTGCGCTTGCCGAGCTGGTCCCAGCCCGGGCCGACGCGGCCCTCGAAGTACGGGATCATGCCGCCCATGTGGTGGGTGATGATCTTGAGGTCCGGGTGCTTGTCGAACAGCCCCTGGAACACGATGTGCGCCATCGCGGCGCTGGTCTCGTAGGGCCAGCCGAAGGTCCACCAGATCTCGTAGTGGCTCTTCTGCTCGCCGGCGTAGTCGGGAAAGTCGGCGCCGCGCGCCGGATGCAGCCAGATCGGCAGGTCGAGCTTCGCCATCAGATCGAACAGCGGCAGCGCCCCGGGCGCCGTGAGCGGCTTGCCGAGCACGTTGGTGAACACCTGCACGCCCACGGCACCGAGCTCCTTCACCGCGCGCGTCGCTTCCCTGAGCAGGCCCTTCGGATCGTTCATCGGCAGCGAGGCGATGAAAGCGGGAAAACGCTTCGGGTGCTTCTGCACCAGCTCGGCCATGCCGTCATTCGCCAGTCGCGCGAGCTCGGTCGAGAGCGGCGGCGGGCCGAACACCTCGATCGGCGGCGAGCCGAGGCAGATCACCTGCGCGTAGTCGCCGAAGCGGTCCATGATGCGGAAACGTTCGCCGAGGTCGACGATGCTCGGGATCTCGCGCACGCGCCGGTGCATGTCCTTGCCGCCGGGCGCGACCTTGAGCATGCGCTCGTAGTACCTGCGCGGGAAGATGTGGTTGAAGATGTCGAGCTTCATCGGCTGCGGCTCCCTTTTCCGATGGCGAAGGCAAACGCCCGCATGATGCCAAAGTTAGCCATCCCGCGCAGCCCCGCTGCCGGCTCCTATAATCCGCGTTGAGAACGATTCCGCTCATGGAGCTGCTGACCCTTTCGCGGGCGGCGCGCCTCGCCGGCGTCACGCGCGGTGTGCTGCAGAAGATGGTCCGGGATGGCGAGCTCGCCTCCTTCGAGGGCCTGGTGCGGATCGACGCCCTGGTGCGGGCCTTTCCGGAGGCGGCGCTCGAGGACAACGCCGAGCTGGCGCGCGTCAGCGGGATCAAGGAGCGGGCCTTTGCGCGGCGCGTCTACGAGCGCGCGCTGCCCGACAAGGAGGTGCTGGCGGCCCGCCTGGGCGCGCTCAGCCTCGAACTCGCAGAAGCCAGGACACGGGCGGCGCGGTTCCAGGCGCTGCTCGGCAACCTCAGGCAGCGGCTCGAAGGGCAGGCGCTCGGCGCGTGGCTGCAACAGGAACTGGAGGCGGGCATGGCTGCAAGCGAAGACGAGCGCCGCGTGCTGGCGCAGGACGGCGTGATGCGCGTCATGGCGCCGCACGTGAAGCTCGTGCCCGACGGCCAGGAATTCTTCGTCGAGGGCGTGGATACGGTGCTCGAGGCGGCGCTGCACGCGGGCCTTGGCATGGCCTACGGCTGCAGCGCGGGCAACTGCGGCGAGTGCAAGGCGCGCGTCGTCGCCGGCAGCGTGCGGCAGGTGCGCCACCACGACTACCGCCTGAGCGAGGCCGAAAAGGCGCAGGGTTTCGCCCTGCTTTGCTGCTGCACGGCGCTCACCGACCTGGTGCTCGAGGCCAAGGTGGCGCGCTTCGCCCACGACATCCCGCTGCAGAGCATCACGGCGCACGTCAGAAAGATGGACCGCCTGAGCCCGGAGGTGATGCAGCTGGAATTGCTCACGCCGCGCACCGACCGGCTGCGCTTTCTCGCCGGGCAGAGTGCGCGCATCGAGCTCGGCGGGGCTGTCGCGACCTGGCCGATCGCCAGCTGCCCGTGCGAGGAACGCAGGCTCCAGTTCCATGTGCGCCGCCTGCCGGGCAACGTGCAATCGGATTACGTTTTCGACCGGCTCCGGGTCGGCGAGGCCGTCCAGGTTTCTGGACCGGTGGGTGATTTCGTGCTGCGCGAGGACGGCGCGCGCCCGCTCGTGTTCATCGCCTGGGGCTGGCAGGGCTTCGCGCCGGTGAAGAGCGTGATCGAGCATGCGCTGGCGCAGGAGGCCGCCGAGTCGATCGATCTCTGCTGGATCGGTGCTTACGCCACCGATCACTATCATCCGAAGCTGTGCCGCTCCTGGGCCGAGGCGATCGACAACTTTCGCTACACGCCGCTCATCGCCGGCGCCGGGCTGCACAGCGAGGTGACGCAGACCGTGCGCGGCGCGCTCGCCGCCGCGCTGCGCGAGGTGCACCCGCTGGCGCAGCGCGACGTCTATGTCGCCGGCGATTGCGCGCAGGTGGCGGCCTCGCGCGCCTACCTCGAAGAGCAAGGGCTGCCGCCGGCACAACTGGTCACCTGGGATGCGCACGGATGACCTATTTCGTCTACCGGCTGTTCGAGCAGCCTCTGCGCCGCGTCGAGCCCATCGGCGCATTCGAGCGCTATGCCGAGGCGAGCCGGTTCGCTAAGGCGAGACGCGCCGAGGAGACCGCGGACCGTTCGATCCGGATCGTGTTCGGCGCCAACGCGCTGGAGGCGGAGGAGGCGCTCATGAACCCGCAGCCGCCGCCGCCGCGCATCGGCGACGACTACTGAAGGCCGTGCGAGCTCCGGGCGCGATGACCCGCGTAGAATGAAGCCGGCCCGGCTATGCTCGATCTGAATCGCCTCATCGAAAGCGTGCAGCGCAATTGCGACCTCGCCGACGCGCGCCACGCGCGCGACGCGACGATGTGCAACTACCTGCTGCAGATGCGCGAGCTCTACTGCTGGGAGGAGGATCTGCCGCTCGCGGCGCAGCCTGGGCGCGAGGCGCTCGCAACCTGGCTCACCGCGCGCGAGGCGCGCTGGAACGGGCTGGAGGACCTTGAATTTGAAGCGCTTGCGCCCGCGGCGGTGCGCCACGATCCGTTTGCGCAGGCTGCGATCAACCGCGAATTGCTGCCGCACAAGCTCCTCTACAGCGCGGGCTACGGGCGCTTTCACCGGCCGCATTTTTTCCTCGCGGCGCTCGAGCGCCGCGACACGCGCGAGGGCGTCGAGATCCTCGTCGCGGGATGCGAATACGCGCGCGATCTGGTAGCGGCGCCGGCGGCGTTTCGCGACAACACGATCGTCGTGCGACGCGAGGCGCTGCGCCGCTGGCTGTGGGAGAAGGTGGCGTTCTGGCGCTCGCGGCGCGGCGACGGCGCGCTCGCGCGCGCGCTGGCGACCTGGGAGCTCGAGGCGGACGACGCGGCCGGGTTCGAGCGCATGGTCGCGGCCGAGACCGAAACGCTGATCCTGCACGAACTGGGCGAAGCGCGCGCCGGCGGCCTGCTCGGTGCGCGCTGG
>SCUH01000187.1 GCA_004298295.1 Betaproteobacteria bacterium
ACTCGAGGAAGGTGGTCTTCATCGCGGCGCGATTCTAGCGCGCGCTTCAGTATTCGACCGGAACCGGGTCGAGCGAGCGCCACAGATACCAGGTCGCGACCGAGCGCCACGGCCGCCAGGGGCTCGCGACGCGACGGATCCCGGTTTCGCTGATCGCGCGTCCGTTGCGGTAGGCGACGCGGATCGCCTTCTGCAGGCCGAGGTCGGCCACCGGCAGCACATCCGGGCGCAGCAGGCTGAAGATGAGAAACATCTCCGCGGTCCAGCGGCCGATGCCGCGCACCTGCACCAGCTCGGCGATCACTTCCTCGTCGCTCATCGCCGGCCAGCGCTGCACGTGCACGCTGCCGTCCAGGAAATGGCGCGCGAGGTCGCCGAGATACTCCGCTTTGCGCGCCGAAAGCCCGCAGCCGCGCAGCGCTGCGACCTCCAGGGCGCCCACCGCCTGCGGCGTCACCGGCGCTGCAGCCGCCGCGAGCCGCTCCCACACCGACTGCGCGGCCTTGACCGAAATCTGCTGGCCGACGACCGCTCGCGCCAGCGTCTGGAAGGCGTCGCCGCGCGGCGCGAGGTGAATGCGGGGAAAGCGCCGGATGATGCCGCCCAGCACGGGATCGCGGCGCGCGAGCGCGCGTTTCGCGCGGTCCCAGTACTCGGGTTTCACGACTGCGCCGCGAGCGGCAGGTTGATGAGCAGGTTCTGCGGCTTCATGCGCACCTCGTCCTGTGGATTGGCGCAGAGCGCAAGATACACCGGGCGGCCGGCGACGTCCGCTCGCAGCAGGTGCGCGTCCGCGACCTCCATGCGGAACAGCGCCAGGATGCGGTGCATGCGCCCCGCCTCGACTTCGTCGCCGCGCCACAGGTCATTGAGGAGCGCCGTGGATTCCGCATCCAGCCCGATGTGCCAGGCCCAGCGCCGCTCCTCGATCGCCCGGACCGGCTGCACCTTCGCCCCGACGCCGAAAAAGTGCGCCACCCAGGCCGCGATCACGCGCGCCAGCGCCTGCGGCGCCGCCTGCCCGTAGCTGAGGCTGATGACGGTGTCGTGGCGCGATTCGCGTTCCCAGTACAGCGCCGCGTTGCCTTGGTCCAGTACCTCGAGCTGCGCCGTCGCCACGGCGCCCTCGGCCTCGACGATGAGCCGCCCGAGGCTGCCGTAGCGCGCGCCCGAGGCGTGCATCTCGATGGTCTCGCGATCGGCGAGCAGGACGTGGCCGTCGCGCAGCGTCACCTTCTGCTCGCGGAAGAAAAGCTCCGCCGCGCGGGCTTCGAGCGGATCGGCACGGCCCTCGAGCACGTTGCGCAGGATCACATGGGCGAGCTGATCGACGAACAGCGGCGGCACATCCACGCCGTCACCGTGAAACAGACCCGCGTAGCAGGCCTCGAGCGTCCCGGCGGCGAGCAGCCGCTGGCGAAAGCGCAGCAGCACGCGATAGTTGTCGCGCGCATCGGCGTCGGCGACGGCCTCGAGCTCGCTTGGCGCCACGGCGCGCCGCGGCTCGGCCATCAGCGCCGCATGCAGCGCCCGCTCGGCGTCGCAGGACTCCTCGACCGGGTGGATCTCGGGTCGCAGGTAATAGGCGCGCAGGAAATCGTCGCTGACGCTCAGCCGCCCTGCGGTGTCGCGCGCGAGCAGCCGGAAACCGCTGTTGCGCCAGAAATCAGCCAGGCGCCACGACCAGCCGCGAATGCGCCGCGACGTGCTGCCGGAGGAACTCCATCTGGTCGGCGAGGATGCGCCGGTTGGTGAGGATCAGGAACTCCGCCTTGTTCGGCACGTACGGCGCGTACAGCAGCTGCATGCCGGATTCTTCCGGCAGGCGGTTGCGCTTGTGGCCATTGCACTGGCGGCACGCCGTCACCACGTTCATCCAGGTGTCGCGGCCGCCGCGCGACAGCGGCACGATGTGGTCGCGCGTCAGCCGGAAGAAACCGAATTCGCCGCCGCAGTAGCCGCACATGTGGCGGTCGCGCCGGAACAGTTCCCGGTTGTTGAGCGGCGGCACCTGGTGAAAGCCCCGCGCGGCGTGTGCCTTGCCCTTGATGGCGACGATCGAGTGCGCGGTGATGCTGGAGCGCTCACCGGTGTAGCGCGAGATGCCGCCGCGGAAGGTGAAGGTCTCCGCGCCCAGCGTCCACGCCACCAGGTTCTTGGCGTAATAGAAGCAGGCCTGCTGCCAGCTGATCCAGCGGTGCGGCACGCCGTGGCTGTCGAGCGAGAGAATGAGCAGGTTTTCCATGGTTCGCGAGGCGCGTCAGACAGGATTCTGCCAACTCGCATGCTGCTTTGCAACGTCCGAAAAAACAAAGGGCTGCGAAACAATCTTCGCAGCCCGCATGATTTTCGCGGCGCTGTGAGGCGCTAGCGGTCCGCGACGGCGTCCTTGAATCCCTGGCCGGCGGCGAAGGCGGGCAGCGTTTTCGCCGTGATCTTGATCTCCTTGCCGTTGACGGGATTGCGGCCGGCGCGCGCCTTGCGCTTGCGCGGCGAAAAGGTGCCGAAACCGACCACCGTGACGCGCTTGCCCTTGGCGACGCCCGTGACGATGGCATCGAACACGGCGTTGACGGCACCGCCCGCGGCGGATTTGCTGAGATTGCCGGCTCTCGCGACGGCTTCAACGAGGTCCGACTTGGTGACCACCGATGACATGTGCTCCCCCCTTGCAACCCGACCGGGAAATCGGGAACTGTTCTCGTCGTCTCGTTCGCTGCGATCGAGCATGCCCTGCGAACGAGCGCGAATCATATCGACATCGCATCGCGAGCACAATCGTCAAGCGTGATGCGGCGCACAGTTTTCTGAAAAGATCTGGCGCGGCTGTTGCTCCTGCGCCGCAAAACGAAAATAATTTTCGCCGCGTTCCGCCGCACCGCTTGACAACTCGCTCGCGCTGTCGGCGCCCGCCGCTCAGCGACGTGATCGCGTCCCGCCGCGGTGCGTCACCGCACCGTTGCACGCCGGGCCGACCAGCGCGGCATATTTTTGCAGCGCGCCGGAAAGCGGCGCGCGGCGCGGCGCCCGCCACGCGCGTCGGCGCCGGGCGAGTTCGCGCGCCGCCACTTCGAGCGCGATGACGCCGTTCGCGGCATCGATGCGGATGCGATCTCCGTCCCGCAGCAGCGCGAGCGGTCCGCCCGCGGCCGCTTCGGGCGAGACGTAGCCGATCATCATGCCGCGCGTGGCGCCGGAAAAGCGTCCGTCGGTGACGAGCGCCACCTGTTCGCCCATGCCCTGCCCGTAGATCAGGGCCGTCACGCCCAGCATCTCTCGCATGCCCGGACCGCCCTTCGGTCCTTCATAGCGGATCACGAGCACCTCGCCCGCGCGGTAGGCGCGCCGGCGCACGACCGCGACGCAGGCTTCCTCGGAGTCGAAGACGCGCGCCGGGCCTTCGAAACACGGCGATTTCAATCCGGCCACCTTCACCAGCGCGCCATCGGGTGCGAGGTTGCCCTTCAGCACCACGAGGCCGCCCGTGTCGAGGAGCGGCTTGCGCCGCACCACCTCGCCGTCGGCGCCGGGATGGCCGCGCAGTTCCTGCTCGAGGGTCGTGCCGAAGAGAGTCAGGCAATCGCCGTGCAGCGCGCCGCGCCGCAGCAGCTCCTTCAGCACCACGTAAACACCGCCGACTTCGTGCAGGTGCTTCGCCAGGAAGCGGCCGCCCGGTTTCAGATCGGCGAGCAGCGGCGTGCGTTTCGCCACGCGCGAGAAATCGTCGAGGTCGAAGCGGATCCCGGCCTCGTGCGCGATCGCCGGGAGGTGCAGCCCGGCGTTGGTCGAGCCGCCGCTCGCGGCGACTGCCGCGCAGGCGTTCTCGAGGCTCTTGCGCGTCACCAGTTCGCGCGGCAACGGCCCGTTCTTCTTCAGCAGGTCCATCGCGACGCGCCCGCTGGCGCGCGCCTGCGCCGCGCGCTCGGGCGCCACCGCGGGCAGCGTCGCCGAACCCGGCAGCGCGAGTCCCAGCGTCTCGGACACCATCGCCATGGTATTGGCGGTGAACTGCCCGGGACAGGCGCCGAGCGTGGGCTGGCAGGCACGCTCGAGTTGGTCGAGTTCCTGCAGCGTGACGCGCCCGGCATAGACGCCGCCCACGGCCTCGTAGGCGTCGAGCACCGTCACTTCCCGTCCGCGCCAGCGGCCCGGCAGCGCGGCGCCGCCGTACATGAATACCGACGGCAGATTGAGCCGCACCATCGCCATCATCAGCCCGGGCAGGGTCTTGTCGCAGCCGGCGATGGCGACGAGCGCGTCGTAGGCATGCCCGCGCACCACGGCTTCGACGCCGTCGGCGATCAGCTCGCGCGAGAGCAGCGAAAAGCGCATGCCGCCGTGGTTCATCGACATCGAATCGGCCACCGCGATCGAGGCGAAATCGAACGGCACCCCGCCCTCTTCGCGCACGGCCACGCAGGCTTCGCGCGCGAAGCCGCCCAGCAGCGCGTTGCACGGCGTCACGCGCCCGTCGGTGGAGACGACGCCGACGAAGGGCTTGGCGAGGTCGGCATCGGACAGGCCCAGCGCGCGCAGGAAGGCGCGGTGCGGCGCGCGGTCGATGCCCTCGACCGTGACACGCGAGGGCAGGCGCGGGGCGGATTTCTTCACGGCCTGCATTCTGACACGCGCAAGCTTGAGGTACGATGCGCGCCAGCGGTCTTTCGCGGAGGAGAATGCATCATGACCCGTTCCATCTCGTCGCTCGCAGCCGGCGGGCTGCTGCTCCTGGCGTGCAGCGCAGCCGCGGCGCAGACCTACCCGTCGCGCGCGGTCAGGATCATCGTCCCGTTCGGCGCCGGCGGGCCGGCCGACGTCTACGCGCGCTTCATCGGGCAGCGCCTGCAGGAACCCCTCGGCCAGCCGTTCGTGGTGGAGAACCGCCCCGGCGGCGGCTCGATCGTCGGCAGCGACGCGGTCGCCAAGTCGGCGCCCGACGGCTACACGCTGCTGATGATGTCGAACACGCACACCGTCAACGAGACGCTGATCCCGAAAAAGCCGTTCGAGCTGATGCGCGACCTCGCGCCGATTACGGGCGTGAATTACTCGGACCTGCTGATGGTCGTGCATCCCTCGGTGCCGGCGAACAACCTGCGCGAATTCATCGCGCTGGCGAAAGCGAAGCCGAAGGGGCTCAACTACGCCTCCTCCGGGCCCGGCACTCCGTACCATATGGCGGGCGAGCTGTTCAAGGCCATGGCGCGGGTGGAAATCGAGCACGTGCCCTACAAAGGCAGCGACGGTGCGCGCGTCGGCATTCTGGGCGGCCAGGTGCAGATGATGTTCGACGCCATCACCACCATGGCACCGCAGGTGCGCGCCGGAAAGGTGAAAGCGATGGGTACCACCGGCAAGACGCGCTCCGCGGTGCTGCCCGAGGTGCCGACGGTGTCCGAAGCCGGCGTGCCGGGATACGAGGCCGTGATCTGGCTCGGCCTGATGGCGCCCGCGGGCACGCCGCGGCCGATCCTGGAGCGCCTCAATGCCGAGGTGAACCGGGTCATCAACCTGCCCGAAGTGAAGGACGCCTGGGCGAAACAGGGCGCGGCGCCGATGGGCATGTCGCTCGAGCAGTTCGACCGGTTTCTGCGCGAAGACATCGTGAAATGGGCCGGTGTCGTCAAGCTCTCCGGCGCCAAAGTCGAATGAGCGCATGCGGCTGCGCATCCTGAGCGCAGGCGCGGCGCAAGGCGTGGTGAGCGCGCTCGCGGCGCGGCACGAGTTCGCGCTCGAGGCGCAGTTCGGCGCCGTCGGCGCGATGCAGGAAAAGTTCGACGCCGGGGCGCCTTGCGACCTGATCGTGCTGACCCGGCGGCAGATCGACGCGCTGCAGGCCGCTGGCCGCATCGGCGCGGTTGCCGATCTCGGGCGCGTGCGCACAGGCATCGCCGTGCGCACGGGCGATCCGGCGCCCGCGATCCGGGATCGCGCGGCGCTCGCCTCGGCGCTGCTCGCGGCGCCGGAAATCTACCACCCCGATGCCACCCGGGCGACTGCGGGAATCCATTTCGCCAAGGTCCTCGCGGCGCTCGAAGTTGCGCAGGCCGCGGCGGCGCGGTTGCGACCCCATCCCAATGGCGCGAGCGCGATGCGCGCGCTGGCGGCTTCAGCCGCCGCGGGCGCGATCGGCTGCACGCAGATCACCGAAATCCGCAACACCCCGGGCGTCGCGCTGGTCGGACCGCTGCCGCCGGAATTCGAACTGGCGACGACCTACAGCGCCGGGCTTTGCTCGCCCGAGGGCGACCCGCGCCGTTTTTTCGAGCTGCTGAGCGGCGAGGCCTCGGCGGCGCTGCGCAGCGCCGCGGGTTTCGAATTCTGAGAAGGAACGCCATGGACGACCGGCTCGCGATCATCGAAGTGGTGCAGAACTGGGCGGTGTGGCGCGACGCGGGCGACTGGGAACGCTTTCGCACGGTGTGGCATGACGACGGCTGGATGACGGCGACCTGGTTCCAGGGGCCGGCGGAAAAATTCATCGAGCTGAGCCGTGCCGGCTTCGAGCGCGGCGTCAACATCCTGCATTTCCTCGGCGGCTCGAGCGTCGAGGTCAAGGGCGCGCGCGCCATCGCGCAGACCAAGATGACGATCAGCCAGCGCGCCACCGTGGACGGCGCGCTGGTGGACGTGGTCTGCACCGGGCGCTTCTTCGATTTCTTCGAACAGCGCGCCGGCCGCTGGGCGATCGTGCGGCGCCAGCCGATCTACGAAAAGGACCGCCTCGATCCGGTCGATCCGTCGGTGCGCCTGAAGCTCGACCCGCAACTGCTGATCCGCTTTCCGGAAGGCTACCGCCACCTCGCCTACCTGCAGACCAAGAACGGCTTCAGCATCAAGTTCGACCTGCCGCAGCTGAAGGGCCCGGTGGTCGAACGCCTTTATGCGCACGGCCGCGCCTGGCTCGAGGGCGCGGCGTCGGCGTTTCCCGCGGGAGAAGGGCCGCCGTAGAATTTCGGCCGCGCGCACGAGACGCCACCGGTGGACAGGGACAGCCCTTCGCAGCAGCCTTCGAGCGCCTTCGTCGCGCTCGCGGAGGGCGGCTATCGCGCCACCGGGCTGACGCGCGGGCCCTGGCATCCCGAGCACCAGCACGCCGGTCCGCCGATCGCGCTGGTTGCGGGCGCGATCGAGCGCGTTGCGGCCGCCATGGAACTGACGCACATCGCGCGCCTCACCGCCAACCTGCTGCGGCCGATCCCGATCGCCGAGCTCAGTGTCGCAGTCGAAACCGATTATGCGGGGCGCAATGCGGCGCACTTTTCCGCGCGGCTTCACTCGGGCGGCAAGGAAGTGGCGCGCTTCACAGCGCTCGCGCAGCGCGAATCCCCGCTCGAGATCCCGGCGGACCTCGCGGGCCATCCCCTGCCTGCGGCGCCGGGCACGGTCGAAGCCTCCGCCCCGGCGCGCTTTCCATTCAACCAGAGGATCACGGGCTACCAGGACCTGATCGACAGCCGCCTGGCGCAGGGCTCGTTCTTCCGCGGCCCGTCGGCCGTGTGGTTCCGGCTGCGCTACCCGCTCGTCGCGGGCGAGACGCCGACGGCGATCCAGCGCGTCGCGGTCGCGGCCGATTCGGGCAACGGCATCAGCGCGGTGCTCGACTTCAACCGCTATGTGTTCGTCAACTCCGACCTCACCATCAACCTGCTGCGCCCGGCGCGCGGCGAATGGGTCTGCATCGACGCGCGCACGCTGGTGGGCTCGAGCGGCGGCGGCCTCGCCGAGGCGCGGATCTTCGACGCCGAGGGGCAGATCGGGCGCTCCACGCAGAGCCTGTCGGTCCGCACGCGCGAGTAGCCATGTCCGAACCCCGAAACGCATCGATGCTCGAGAAGGAGCTCGCCGCCCTCGAGGAAACCTGCCGCGTCGCGGCACAGGCCATCACGAGCGCGCGCAGCGTGCGCGAAGCGATCGAGGCGGCCGAAGTCGACGTGCCGCACCACCTGCAGGCCGTGGTCCGGGTGAAGGTGCCGGCGCTCGGTCGCCTGGCGCGCGCGCGCGACATGCGCGTCGAGGAAATCGTCAAGGACCAGCTGACTTCGCTTCGCATCGAGCGCAGCGATTTCGTCGCCAGCCGCGAGCTCGACCGCTGGAAGGCGTCCGACTGGTACCTGCTGCGCTCGGGCTATCCGGACCTCTACGCCAAGGCGCTGCGCGAGGCGAACCTCATCATCGAGCAAAAGCGCAGGAACAAGCGCTGAGCGGGCTGGAAGCGCTCATCGCGCTGCGGCTCGAGGCGCTGCGCGTGCACGCCGGGCTGTGACGGCGCGTGCGGTTTCGCTTGCCGCGGCTTGCGCGCGCCGGTTCATGAATTCGCTGACGGGATGCAGGGTGAGGCGGCCGCCCAGAATCCATGGCGAAAGAAGCTGCCCTTCGATGGTCGTGAAGGCGAGGAACACTGCTGGAACCAGCAGTGCCTGACCGATCTGCTCGAAGCTCAGGAAGGCGACCAGCGACAGGATCACCAGACTGACCGTGGCCCCCAGGTAGGGGATGTAGTTGAACACCGCCACCATGACACCCCAGAGGACCGGATTGGGCATGCCGAGCCAGTGCAGGGCGAAGCCGGTGGCGATTCCCAGTCCGGTGTTGACGCAGGTGATGGTGAATAGATAATGCGCCATCTCCGACTGGACGGTTCGCGCCACGCCAACCGCCCGCCGCTTGTCCGCGAACGTCGGCATTGCGCGCACCGCCTTGCGCAGGAACGCGTCGCCCGAGGCCAGCAGGAAATAGAGCAGAAGCAAAGTGGACACCGCCGACAGCAGGAACCGCTGGGTGCCGTCGAAGGTGCGCATGAGCAGGCTGGGTTGGGCCGGGACCACTTTGTCCTTGCGCTTGGCGTTGTCGCCCGACTGGGCGATGGCCTCGACCTTTTCCGCAACCTTG